>NZ_QFGB01000021.1:0-63011 GCF_004369245.1 Pelotomaculum sp. FP
TGGCAAGCTGGTTGGCCTGCATGGCGTTATCGGCGTTTTGTTTGGTCTGGGAGTTCATTTCATTCATGGAGGAAGTGAGCTGTTCCATGGTGCTGGCCGACTCTGCCGCGCCCTGCGACAGGGACTGGCTGGAGTCGGAAACCTGCCAGGCGCCGGTATTTACCTGTTCCATCGCGATGGTAACCTGCCCCATGGTTTCGTTTATAGCTTCAAGGGTCTTGTTTAGAGCGTCTTTAATGATAGCATGATCACCTTTATAATTACCGGTGACTGCGACGTCCAGATTGCCCCCGGCCATTTCTTTCAAGCATTCCACCGTTTCGTTAATCGGGTTGAGCACAGCGTCAAGGGTCTTGTTGAAACCGTCGATGATCTTGCGGTACTCACCTTCGTGCCTGGAGGCGTCTGCCCTGGTGTCAAGCTTGCCGTCTATGGCCGTCTGAACCAGTTCCTCCGCATCTTTGAGCAAGTGCCGGATGGCCTCGATCATATGAATACCGGCGGGCACTAATTTATCATTGTCGCTTCTTTGCCCGATTTTCTTGAGCCCATCCAGGTCATCCAGATTTCCATTTCCGATATTTACCAATACACGCTCTATATTCGCTACCTGGTCAATCGCGCTGTTGATATCGCCTTTCAGTTCATCCCATACGCCGCTGTACTCGTTCACCATCTTCCGGGTCAGGTCGTTAACCGCCAGCCGGTCCAACACCGCCTGCAATTCGCCGACCGGTCCGGCCACAGCCTCCATCAGGCCGTTCATCTCAGCGACCAGCTTGCCCCAGTGGCCGGCAAAGGCCGCCTCGTTGCCGCGGGTGTCAAGCTTACCCAGCCTGGCGTCGTGGACCAGGGTGTTGATCTCATTGATCAGGCTCAGGAGGTTGTTCCTGATCAGATCCATCTTTTCGTTGGCAATCACTTGCTTGCCCGGCAGCTTTTCCAGTATTTTTGAAAAGTCGCCCTCAGCATAAGCTGAAACTACTTTAAGGATTTTAAGGGTATTCCTGACGTGAATTTTAACCGACTGGTTGACGCCGGTGACCATTTGCTGGTAAAAGCCGCTAAAGCGCTCCTCCTGGATATAATAGTCGGCGTCGCCTGCGCTCTGCGCCTCGTATAAGTTGTTCATCTCGGTCACAACACTGCTGATGCTGTCGATACAGGTGTTCAGGTTGTTCTTGATCTCATTAAAGTCACCGCTGTAATTGTCGGTGATCTGCGGCGGCATCTCACCCTTGCTGATCCGGTCTATATACTCGGCTGCCACGTTCAACGGCCCGATCAACGCGTCGAGAGTGCCGTTGAACTCTTCAATGATCCTGCGGTACTCACCGTTGTGTTTGGTAACGTCGGCCCGGACATCCAACTTGCCGGCCATTGCCGCCCCGGTCAGCATCACAGCGTCGTCGGCCAGCCCCCGGATAGACTCCATCATTTTAATCATGGCCGGCATCAGCTCGTCATTTTCGCATCTCCGCCCAATCTTTTTATCGTTTTCCAGCTCGCTTACGTCACCGCGGCTGATTTTAATCACCGTATTTTGGATGTGTGTTATAATTCTTATGAAGCTGTTAACACCGTTCTTCAGGTCGTTCCAGGCGCCGCGATACTCTTTTTCCATCTTAAGGGTCACGTCATTCAAGGCTACCCGGTCAACCACCGCCAACATCTCATTTACCGGTTCGGAGACCGCATCCATGGTACGATTGAGGCCCTCGACAACCATGCGGAAGTCACCGCCATGCTTGGCATCATCGGCCCGTACGGCCAAATTGCCGGCCGCCACCGCCTCAGCCACCATGTTAGCGTCAGCCACCAGTTCTTTGATGGCTTCTATCATCTGAATATAGGCGGGCACCAATTCATCATTGTCACTTCTTTGCCCAATTCCTTTAAGCATATCCAGGTCGCTTAAGTCACCGTTGCTGATTTTTTTCGTTGTATTCTGGAGATCCCTAATCGCTGCGGTAACTCTGTTGGCATAAGCTTTCAGTTCATTCCAAACCCCGCTGTACTCTTTTTCCATGTTCAGGGTGAAATCATTTACCGCCATCCGGCCAAGCACCGCCATCAGTTCGTCAACCGGTTCGGCGACAGCTTCCATCAAGCTGTTCATATCGCCCACCAGCTTGCCCCAATCACCGTTAAAGGCCGCCGCGTCGCCGCGGGTATCCAGTCGGCCGTCTCTAACGGATAAGATCAGGTTTTCAGTTTCCTGCAGCAAGCCGTTTACGGCGTCAATACAGCCATTCAGGTTATTCTTGATCTCGTTGAAGTCGCCGCTGTAGCTGTCGGTAATTTTCGGCGGCATATCGCCCCTGCTGATCCGCTCTATATACTCGGCGGCCACGTTCAGCGGCCCGATCACCGCGTCCAGGGTATTATTGAACCCGTCAATGACCTTGCGAAAATCGCCCGTGTGCTTCGCAGCGTCAGCCCGGGCATCAAGCTTGCCCTCTACCGCCGCTTGAGCCAGAGCGTTCGCATCGGTTACCAGGCTGCGGATGGACTCCATCATCTGAACAAAGGTGGGTACCAATTCATCATTGTCACATCTTCGCCCAATTTGCTTCAGCTTGTCCAATTTGCTTAGATCACCGTTGCTGACCCTTTTTGCCGTATCCTGAATGTCGTTTACGAGCCAAACGACTCTGTTGCAACCGCTTTTCAGGTCATCCCAAATACCTACATATTCTTTATCCATCTTTTTGGTAAAATCATTTTCCTGGATCCGTGCAAAAACCGATATGATTTCGTTAACCGGTTCGGCTACGGCCTCCATTAAACCGTTCATGCCGCTCACCAGCTCGCCCCATTCGCCGTTAAAGGCCTCTGCGTTGCCGCGGGTATCCAGTTGGCCTTCCCCAACAGCCCGGATCAGGTTTTTAGCTTCTTGCAGCAAGCCCTTTACGGCGTCAATGCAGCCATTCAGGTTGTTCTTGATCTCGTTGAAGTCGCCGTTGTAGCTGTCGGTAATTTTCGGCGGCATGTCGCCCCTGCTGATCCGTTCTATATACTCGGCGGCCACGTTCAGCGGCCCGATCACCGCGTCCAGGGTATTATTGAACCCGTCAATGACTTCCCGACACTCTGCATTGACTTTTTTTGCATCCCCCCGGACATCCAGCTTCCCTTCCTGCGCTGCTTTCGCCACCCGGCCGCATTCTGCCGCCAGGTCACTGATGACGCCGGAAATACCGCGATTTAGGGAAAAAACCATGGCAAGCGCTAACGCGCTGCCGCCAACGAGCACCACCGCTAAAGCTATTCCGGATAACCCTAAATAACCTGCCAGGCTGATTAACATGGCTAGAGCAATGATTGCACAGAATGTCAAAATTACTCTGGTTGTCAGTTTCATTAAGGAGCTCCCCCATTTCTTTCTCGCTTAAAACTTATCGGCTTTTACTTTACACGTCCCCCGGTAAGGGCCGCGTCAGCGTTATTTAGACGCTTTTCCGGAACAATTGCCCGTCGGACGTTACCTGTTCGAACAAATGCTCAATCTCCTGCGGCATTTTCTGCGTCTGCTCCATGGCAAAGTAGCCGCCCGGCGCCAGGGCGCCATGGAACATCTTGATCACTTCAATCCGCTCGGAGGGCTGGAAATGCAACAGTACATTCTTGCACAAAACCAGACTGAAACCGTACCCAACCGGCTGCAAGGAGAGCAAATCGTGCCTTTGGTAAAAAACCTTGCTTCTAATCAGCTCGTTGATCTTGAAACAGCCGCTCATCCCGTCCGGCTGGAAATACTTTTTAAAATAATCCCGCGGGATCCGCCTGAGAGCGTCTTCCTTATATACTCCTTCGCAGATGCTCTTGCCAAACTGGTTGCTGGCATCCAAATCTGTGGCGTCAATATGAAAATTGCGGAAGGCAAAGTGTCCTAAATTTTCGGCAAACAGCATCGCCAGGGAATAGGGTTCGGGACCCATGGCGCAGCCGGCGTCCCACACGCGAACCTTGCTGCGTCCGGCAATATATGGGACCACATGCTTAATAATCAGTTCAAGTGTGTGCATATCCCGAAAAAAATACGTAAAAGCCATTTTTCTGTGTCACCTGACCTCAATTTTTTTTAAAGCAAGTGACACTAGTGATCATCTCCCTGAGTAAAATCAAAAAGCAATTGGTTGGCGTTTAATAAAATTATTACCTGTTCGCCGGCTTTGCCCATCCCCTGGATAAAACGGCTGTTTTCGCCTCTCTTCCCCTTTGGCGGCGGCTCAATATTACCCTTGGGGATATCCAGGACTTCGGACACACGGTCGACAATCAGCCCCACCGATTGCTCGTCGATACAGATCACCACAATACAGGTTCGATCGTCATAGGCGCGTTCCTCCATCTCGAAACGCAGCCGTACGTCCATGACCGGGATGACCTTGCCGCGCAAGTTGATTACTCCCTTGATATAGCGGGGCACATCCGGAACTTCAGTAATATTCTGTATTCCGATTATTTCCATTACGTAGCGGATTTCGATGCCGAATTCTTCCCTGTTTAGAAAAAAGGTCAGGAACTTGTCCTCCTGAGTGTCCTCATCATCGTCTTCCAGGGGCTCATCGTCCCATCTTTCTTTTAAACTCACAGATTTCACCTCCTTAATAAACTCCATAGAGGGGCAAGATAGCGCACGGCCAGCTTGCCCCAACCGGTATGGCAACGTTGAAATGGTTGTCTAAAAATTGCCGAATTCCGCATCGTCCAGGGAAATAATGTGTTGCGGCTTTACCCCGTCATCTTTTGTGGCGGCAACCTCCAGGGCGCCCATCCTAACCGGTTTATTCTTGCTGCTCCAGGTTTCTTTCTGAGAAGGACGCAAGTGTGACATTTGAGGGGCTCTACCTGCCGGCACATCTGGAGAAGCTTGTTTTTTAAGTTTAAACTTATCCAGCATTTGTTTTACTATGGCGGCCTGGCTGGACATCTCTTCGCTAGCGGCGGCCAGTTCTTCCGAGCCGGCCGAGTTCTGCTGCGTGACCTGGTCAACCTGATTTAAACCCTCGTTTATTTGCCCGATACCCAAAGCCTGCTCTTTCGAGGCAGAGGCTATTTCGCTGATCAGGTCAGTTACCTTGGTGGTGCCCAGTACGATTTCCTCCAGTGCCCTGGAGGTCTCTTCGGCGATCCTGGCGCCTACTTCGGTCTTCTTGATCGAGCCCTCGATCATCTCGGCAGTTTCCTTGGCCGCCTTGGCGCTACGCTGGGCAAGATTTCTCACTTCCTCGGCTACGACGGTAAAGCCCTTACCGTGCTTGCCGGCACGGGCTGCCTCAACCGCGGCATTTAAGGCCAGTATGTTGGTTTGGAAAGCGATCTCGTCGATCGCCTTGATTATTTTAGATATATTAGCAGCGGATTCATTAATGTCGCTCATGGCCTTGACCATCTGCGCCATCTGCTCATTGCCTTTCTCCGCGGTGCCTCTGGCCTGGGTGGCAAGCTGGTTGGCCTGCATGGCGTTTTCAGCATTTTGTTTGGTCTGGGAGTTCATTTCCTGCATGGAGGAAGTGAGCTCTTCCAGGGCGCCGGCCGACTCTGCCGCTCCCTGCGACAGGGCCTGGCTGGATTCAGACACCTGCCAGGCGCCAGTGTTTACCTGTTCGATAGCTATGGAAATCTGTCCCAAACTCTCATTAAGGTCGTTAACAGTTTTGTTAAGAGCATCTTTAATACAAGCGTAGTCACCCTTATAGTCACCGGTGATAGCAACGTCCAGATTGCCTTCAGCTATTTCCTGCAAGCATCTGACCGCCTCTTCTTTGATGATTTTATTAAGCGCTTCAAGTGTAGTATTGAGAGCATTTTTAATGATGGCATGGTCACCCTTATAATTACCTGCGACTCGCACGTCCAGGTTGCCGTTGGCCATCTCCTTCAGGCAACCGGCTGCTTCATGAATCGGGTTGATTACGGCGTCCATCATCCTGTTGACTCCGTCGATGATCTTGCGGTACTCGCCGTCGTGCCTGGCCGCGTCGGCCCGGGTGTCCAGCTTGCCTTCCACTGCCGCCCCGGCCAGCATGTTGGCGTCGCCGGCCAGCTTTTGGATGGCTTCTATCATCTTGATAAAACCGGGAACTAATCCGTCGTTTTCGCTTCTGCGCCCGACTTTCTTATAATCTTCCAGGTCAACAAGACTACCGTTGCTGATATTAATTACAGTTTCACGAATTTTTGTCATCCGCATATTAACATCATTGGTGGCCTTCTTCAGGTCGTCCCAGGCGCCGGAATATTCTTTGTCCATCCTTTTGGTTAAATCGTTAACCGCCATCCGTTTCAGAACAGCAATAAGTTCATTCACCGGGCTGCATACGGCCTCCATCATGCCGTTCATACCTCCCACCAGTTCACCCCAATCGCCGGCAAAAGCCGCTGCCTGGCCGCGGGTATCCAGTTTGCCATCCTGGACGGCCTGGATAAGGTGATCCACCTCTTTAAGCAGGCCGTTCACGACATCTATGCAGCCATTCAGGTTGTTCTTGACCTCGTTGAAGTCACCCCGGTAGGTATCCGTTATCTTCGGCGGAATGCTGCCCTTACTGATCAGATCCACATATTCAGCCGCCACGTTTAAAGGCCCGATTACCGCGTCCAGGGTCTTGTTAACCCCCTCGACAACCTTGCGGAAGTCGCCGTTGTGCTTCGTCACATCGGCCCTGGTGTCGAGCCTGCCTTCCACCGCAGCCGCTGCCAGCTTATTGGCGTCGGCCACCAGATTCTGGATTGCCTCCATCATCCCGACAATAGCAGAAATCAGTTCGTCGTTGGCGCTTCTCTTCCCAACTTTCTTCAGTTCGTCCAAGTCACTGAGATCGCCATTGCTGATATTATCTAAAATTTTCTGAATGCGAGTTAACTGTGCATGGACCAGGTTTGTCGCTTCCTTGAGGTTGTTCCATGCGCCGGCGTAATCTTTGACCATTTTCTGGCTGAAATCATTTACTGCCATTTTTCCGAAAACTGCCAGCATTTCATTAACAGGATTGGCTACCGCTTCAATCAGGCCGTTCATACCACCCAACAGTTTCCTCCAGTCGCCGGTATAGGCTGCCACGTTGCCGCTGGCGTCCAGCCTGCCGTCTTCGACGGCTTTGATCAGGCTGCCCGCTTCATGAAGCAGGCCGTTTACGGCGTCAATGCACGCATTCAGGTTGTTCTTAATCTCGTTGAAGTCACCGTTGTAAGTGTCTGTGATCTTCGGGGGGATGTCGCCCTTGCTGATCCGGTCCACATACTCGGCTGCCACATTTAACGGGCCGATTACCGCATCCAGGGTATCGTTTATACCCCGGAGGATCTTGCGATACACACCGGTTGTCTTGTCGGGATTTGCCCTTATATCCAGTTTGCCTTCGCGGGCGGCGTTAATACCCACGCCGACCTCACCGACAAGAGTAGCTATCTCCTGGATGCAGGCATTCAAGCTGTCCTTAATCCTATTGTAGTCACCGTTATAGCTTTCGGTAATCTTCGGCAGCGCTGTTTCACCCTTGGCGATATGCTCCAAATAATCAGCCGCCAAATTCAGCGGGACGGTCACCGCGTCCAGGGTTTTATTAAATCCATGGATAACTTCCTGAAACTCTGATTTGACTTTTTTTGCATCCCCCCTGATATCCAGCTTTCCTTCCTGCGCCGCTTTCGTCACCCGGCTGCACTCCGCCGCCAGATCACTTATGCTGACGGAAATGCTGCAATGTAAGAAATACCCCATTGCAAGCACCAATGCGCTGCCGGCGATAAGCGCCATCGCTAAATTTATCCCGGATAGCCACCAATAACCTGCCAAGCCGATTACCACGTTTAGAACAGTAATTGCACAGAATGTCAACATTACCTTAATTCCCAGTTTCATTAAGCGATCCCCCGTTCTTTCTTGCTGAAAAAGCAAATTGGCTTTACTTTTTACGCGCACCTGAGGGCCACTGAGTTAAGGACCTCGACGTTCCGCAATTATTGCGCGCCGGATGTCACTTGTTCAAGCAAATGGTTATTTTCTGACAGGGGCTCATCGTCCCGTCTTTCTTATAAACTCAGATTTCACCTCCACAAAATAACATTTTAGTTATTGGCGCCTTCTGCAGAGTTAATCAAATCGTCTACGTCAAGGATCATGCTTATATCGCCGTCACCAAGGATGGCGCACCCCGACACGCTTTTGACGTGCCCCAGGTAACTGGACAGCGCCTTAATCACTATTTGCTGCTGACCCAGCACTTCGTCCACGAACAGGCAGCATTTTTTTTCACTATTCTCCACAACGACCAAAATTCCACTGTCAAGGCTCCGGCAGTCCGACGCTACACCATAGAGTTCATGCAGGCGGATTACAGGCAAAAGTTCTCCGCGAATACTTACCACTTCCTGATTGTCCGGCATACAGGTAATCTGGCCGCCGGTAGGCTGCAGTGATTCCTTAATCGAATTGATCGGGATGGTGTACCGGTTGGGGCCAACTTTTACCACCATTCCCTCAATTATGGCCAGGGTCAGGGGAATGCGGACGGCAAATACGGTTCCGGCGCCTTTCACACTGCGGATATCCACCCTGCCTCGCAGTTTTTCGATATTGCGTTTTACAACATCCATACCGACACCCCTGCCGGATATGCTCGAGACTTTATCAGCTGTGGAAAACCCGGGTTCAAATATCAGCCGCCACACGTCCTCGTCTTTCATATCACGATCTTCGTCAATGACCAGACCTCGTTCTATAGCCTTTTGCAATATTCTTTCCCGGTCCAACCCTCTGCCGTCGTCTTCTATGGTGATCCACACCTCGCCGGCTGAGTGCTTCGCTTCAATGGTCAACTGGCCCGACTCCGGTTTTCCCGCTGCGATTCGTTCTTCGGGCTCTTCGATGCCATGGTCCACCGCATTGCGGATAAGATGCACCAGGGGATCGGAGATCTGTTCAATAATAGTCTTGTCTACCTCGGTCTCCTCTCCGATGATTTCCAAGCTAACTTTCTTGTTTACTTTTTGGGACAGGTCGCGTACCAGACGCACCATCTTGCTGAAGGTTCCACTAAGGGGAATCATCCGCATGGACATCGCCACTTCCTGGATATCCCTGGTTATTTTATCAAGATGTAATACGGCTTTTTCAAATCGATCCAGTTGAAGCCCTTTCAAGTCCTGGTTATTGGCCACCATTGCTTCAGAAATGACCAGTTCGCCAACAAGGTCCAGAAGTTTATCAAGTTTTTCAAGATCTACACGGATTACCTGCTGCTGAGCGAGCCTTTTTTCTTTTGCAACGCCCGGCTCTTGTCTCTCTCCAGCTTTCGCAGCTTCTCCATGTGCAGGAGTATCCTGCTGCTGCTTTTCCTCTACTGAATGCTCCTTTATATTTTCTTCTATTTGCCAGTTTTCAAAGTCCCCCGGTTTTTCGAGACAGCCCGGTTCGGATTCCTGCCCATCTTCACTTGCATCTTCGCCGGCGTCCCCGGCCATATTTTTTAAATACATGCATATCTCTTGTTTTCCAGATAATTCAGGGGTAATATTGTTTTCGATCTGGCGGACTCCGTCCCGCAGAACATCTATGGCAATCAGCAGGAAAGATACCGCCACCGCGTCACAAACTATGGCGCCTTCTCTGATCCTATCAAGGAGCGTCTCAGCATGATGGCTTACCTCCTCCAGTTCCGCGTACGCCAAAAAGCCTGCATTGCCTTTAAAACTATGCAGATCGCGGAAAGCTTGACCGGCGCTTTCCAAATTATCCGGTGTCTTCTCAAGTACCAGTAAAGCTCTCTCTGCGTCATCCAAAAGTTCTATACTTTCTTCAACAAAACGCCCGGTCATTTCCGGGACAATAGACAGGTCCATTCCTTCCAAACTATCATGGGGGATGTTTTCACCGGCTTCTCCGGCGCCTTCTGCGGGGTCAGGAGATGTATCTGCATCTATTTTAGGGCCGGCGACGTTTAAAGTCGGCTGTCCTCCGTCAATAGCTTGAATCGCTTTTTTAAAATCATCTATAATCACTTCCGCGCCGGCCTCGAAGCCCTCATCGCTTCGCTGCCGCTCTACTGTATCCAAAATATTTCTGATAAAGTCACTGGTACGGATGAGCAGGTCAATATGCCCGGGCTCCAAAACAGCTTGTCCATTGCGAAAAATATCCAGTAAAGTTTCTGCTTCATGTGTTACCCTGATCACTGTTTGAAGATCTAAAAAAGAAGCCGATCCTTTTAATGAATGGAAGAGACGAAATATCGCATTGAGTATTTCCTCGTCAATTTTTCCGAAAGAGACCGCGTCCCTCTCCAAAGCTATGATTTGTGGTTCAACGTCATCCAAAAGCTCCCGGCTTTCAGTTACAAAACAATTTACCATTTCTAACTTTTCGTTCAGATCGTCGTCAAACATATTTATGGCACCTCTTCAGCAGCGATGGATTACCCTAAGATCAATGGACCGCCTGCCGGCCTTTCCCTCCGCATTTGCCAATCACATTCTTATATCCCACTAAAGACAAAGTTTCCTTGAAAAGCTCAAGGAAACCAACATGCCCGGAGATTTCCCGCCGTACCAAGCAAGCGTCAATAAACGACCACTTCCGGAGACCAAAGGAAACTTGCTTTATATGAGCGCTGCCGTGCCAGTGAAGTTCACCAGGCACAGCGTTAAATCAATTTATCGATAATAATCCCCAGCATCTTCTTCACGTTCGCCACAAAATCGAGGACCCGCTCGGGCGGAATTTCCCTGATAACCGAATCATCCTTGGTATTGATGACTCTTACCATTATTTCCCCACTGGCTTCATGGATACTGAAACGCAGTTCGGTACCGTATGTTTCCAGAGTCCGGTTTGCTTTATCAACTGCTTCTTCCAATACCTCAGGGGAAGAAGTTTTTTCAGACTCGTCCTGGCTTTGAAACTGCGACTTAACATCCGTCGGATTTGTTTCCTGCCTTTCCGGAAAAGTTTTTGTTTTCAGATCCGGCTTCAGGGGAAGGGAAGTGGAGTCAATACTCTGAACTTTCATTGTAATTCACCCCGGAACTATTTTTTTTGATCTATAAAATATCCATCAGGCTGTAAGGCCGTCACGTGATAAGCTCTTAAGGATACCTTCCTGTCGCGCAAGGATTTTATACTTATTTTTAATTCCTCACACTTTGTGGAAATAGCCAGTCTATTGCTTTTATCCAAGATTTGCGTTTCCCGTAACAGCGCCTGGATGTCCCGCCGCAGGGCGTCGATTTTCTGCCAATCCGAGTTGTAAACGGTTTTTCCTGCCGGCCAGAACGTTATGCCGCATGCATCCAGGATTTTTGCTTCCGTCTGCAATAACTCAGCTTCAATTACAGTAATATCGTCGACGTACTTTTGCCTCTGCTTGACAAGCGTCAAAAGCTCCTGAACTTGACCTGGCTCCAATAACTCTGCTTGCGCGGCGGTCAACTGCAAAATTTCTTTTAACAGGTCTTTTTTCCTGTCCGTAAGCTCAATGGTTTTCCTTAGCCAGTCACTCAAATATTGTTCCATCACTCATTGCCCGCTGGCCATATTGGGTTTGGACAGTTTCAGAGACCCCGCCCACGCATTCCGCAAATCTTCCACCAGGCCCAGCGCCTCGCCTAAAATATCCTGATCTTTTTTCAGATTGCCTTCCACTAAGCGCCTGTTTATGTACTCATACAGCGAGGCCAGGCCCGCCGATAATTCATAATCCATATTCAACGTTTCATTGAGATGGGTAATGATTTCCTGCGCCCGGACAATTGCGTTATGCGCCCCCTGGATGTTTTTTTCCCCGGCCAGTTTCATTCCCAGCTTGATAAATTTTATAGCGCCATTATACAGCATCAGGGTCAACTCACCCCTGCCCGCGCTCTTCACTGCATTTTGCTGGTACTGCTGATACGGATTCGCACTATCGGCCATTGCGCCCTACCTCCCAAGCAATATTAGTCGGCGCCAAGCAGCGACGACAACGAGGCGCTCTGCTGGCTCAACTGGCTCAAAGCAGTCTCCAGGGCGGCGTACTGCTTATAATAGCGGGCCTCTATATTCTCCAGCCTGTCGTCCCACTCTGCAATCAGCTTGCTGTAACTGGTAATTTTCTTTCCCAAAACACTATTGTCCACCAGGCTGTAAGAGTCCTCGGCGCCTGCCTTATCGATAATCTGTTCGATTCCGCCCGTCAGATTATCATATAGCCTTACCGCCAGGCCTTTCTCGCCGATGACGTCGGAAGTTTTGGTAAACAGATCCATGACTGCCTGGGGATTGGTATCTATGGCTTTTTTGAGTTCCTCATCGTTTATTTTCAACTTGCCTTTTTCATAGTAAAGTTCCGTGGTGATCCCTATATCCGCCAGGCAGTTATAATCCGCATTCACTCCGCTAACAACGGAAGATAAGCTATACCGCATGCTACGGACAACTCCGCTTAAAATGCTATCGTTACGCAGCAGACCGGTTTTGGCTATCTCTTCCCATTTTTCCTGCTGCTTCTCACTGAGTTCTTCCCGCTCGTCATCGGTTAAGGGCAGGTAACTGGTGTCTCTTTCTTCGAATAGTTTGGTGTTCAGTTTATCGATGGTGGTATTATAAAGGTCTACAAATGACTTAATGTTTTCATAGATCCCATCGGTGTCATTGGAGA
This sequence comes from Pelotomaculum sp. FP, assembly GCF_004369245.1. Classification (NCBI taxonomy): domain Bacteria; kingdom Bacillati; phylum Bacillota; class Clostridia; order Eubacteriales; family Desulfotomaculaceae; genus Pelotomaculum; species Pelotomaculum sp. FP. Next base: position 12,642 of record NZ_QFGB01000021.1, read on the forward strand.
GGGTGATGTTTACCGTTTCAGTGTCCGACGTGCCGGTAAGGGTATATGTCACCCCGGCAATGGTAAACCGATTGCTGGCTTCTTCCAGGGTCATGCCGTTATAAACAATTATGGCGTTGGCGCCGTTTGATTCCAGTGTTGGCGGAGTTCCGGTGGGGGTTCCAAGGTTCAATGAGGCAAACAATCCGCAAGGATCCGTAATATTTTCGAACTTCACCTGCGCAGCCGAGCCGGTGGCCGTGGAAGAAATAAACATGCGCTGCAGGGTCTTGTCAAAAACGGCGCCGACTCCGGCGCTGCTCCCGTCGGCGGTTTTGGCCCCGTTTATTTTGCTGACCAGCGTATCGATATTGTCTTGACTGGTGTCGATGGTAATACTTTCGCTGCCGTTTACTGTAAAAGTAACCGTGCCGGCAGCCAGGCCCAACTGATCCGCCAATGTCGTCTTGCTAGAATCAAAAGCCACAGTGGAAGCGCTGTCCAACCTGGCGTTGGAAGCCAGCTGGGTCACTCTTATGGTATTCGACCCGGCCACGGCAGAGTTGGCTACCGTGACCTTGACAATCCCTTCGTTTGAAGAGGTCGCTTTCTTGGCCAGGTAAGTACCCTGCAGCTTCATCTGAAAAACGCTGTCCCGCAGGGTGCGCAGGGAATTATTCAGATCGCGGTAATCGCTTTTCTGCCACTCTGCAATTTGTTTGTTTTGCTTGATTTTGTCCTGCTTCATACGCTGGACTTTCATCAAATCCGAAACAATCTGGTCGACGTCCAGGCCGGACCCGGACAAGCCAAAAATTCTATTAATCGAACTCATCGACTTTCCCGCCTTTCCAGGCCAACCCAAAGCCGCATCACTTAGTTTTAATACGGAATCGCATTAGCGGCATGGGTTCCTATTGTAATATTCCTATTTTATTTATCGGTTAAATTTATCTATTCTTTAATAATCATGTCAAAATAATGTGTATTCTTTTAGGCTGCTTATCTCCACTGTTCCAACAAAATCTTTTTCCCACCGGTGGTAGTGAGCGTTATACTAACATCCGTAACTTCAATACCTGTTTGGGGCCGCTCCGGCCCCTATGGCTTATGTTGTACGCATGCCGGTTGGGGTAATCAGCATCCTGGGAGTTGAAGAAATAGTAAGAAGGTTAGCCCCGGCCTAAACCGAACTAGCCTTCAATAATCCTATCGAAACAATTTACCAGTGTTTCCCTTTCTCTCTATACCAAAGTGTTTTATCACACAGCCTGCCGTGCTCCTGTCACCCCTGCCGTTAAACAGTATAGTTTAATCTGTTGCCCAATACCTTTTGGACGTAATCTCTGGTTTCCCGGTAGCCCGGTATGCCGCCCGCCTGATCAACGGCGCCGGGACCGGCGTTGTACGCGGCCAGGGCCAGGGCGGCGTTGCCGCCGTAGCGGTCCAGCATCTGTCTTAGGTACCGCACGCCGCCGTCTATGTTCTGGGCTGGGTCATAGGGGTTCCTGACTCCCAAAGAATATGCCGTTTCGGGCATGAGTTGCATTAAACCCATTGCTCCTGCTGGTGACTTGGCATTTGGGTTGAAATTGGATTCTGCCTGGACAACCGATTTAACCAGGGCCGGGTCGACGCCGTACCTTCCGGCCGCTTCCTCAATCAAAGCTTCCAGTCCGGCGCCGCCACGCGCCCCGCCGCCTGTGCGGCCGGTGAGCGGCGCCGCGGCGGCCTGTCCGCCGGACGGGAACCCGGAGGCCCCGTGCTGAAGACCCGTCGCGCCGCCGGATTGCGGCGGCGTCCGCAGGCCGATCCCGGCGAGAGCAAGACTGAGAAGCGAAGCGAACTGATTTTCGTCTTCTGTTTTATGGACCCGGGCCGTTTTACCCTGCGCCGCGGCCAGGTATTCCAGCAGGAAAGCCCTGATGAACACGCTGATCTCCAACGGGAAAATCCTCCTAAACTTTGCTTAGAGAGCAGCCCCCGGCCTAAGCTCCCGCATGACGGAGACTGCTCTTTCAAGTGCGCCTTTTAATTTTTCTTCATCTGTAAAGATGGTTGGCCGGTTAATTCCCCTTCGCCACCACGGGAACCGCCCCCCTGGTTAGACGCATGGTTAACAGTGTAAAAAAGGCCCCAGGACGAGCCTGAGACCCCTTTTTGGTTGTTTGATAGCAATTACCGCAGGAGCTGGAGTACGCCCTCGGGTTGCTGGTTGGCCTGAGCTAACATTGCCTGAGCGGCCTGGGAGAGGATGTTGTTCTTGGTGAACTCCATCATTTCTTTGGCCATATCTACATCACGGATACGTGATTCAGAAGCAGTTAAGTTTTCGGAAGCAGTACCCAGGTTGTTAATGGTGTGTTCTAAACGGTTTTGGTAAGCACCGAGTTTAGAACGTTCGGCAGATACGCTTTCGATAGCACTTTGGATAGTGGTGATAGCTGCGTCGGCCGATGCTTGGTCGGATACGTTGATACCGCCGACGGTGATATTCATGTCACCAGTTGCGGCTGCATCTAATGTTAATACAGTATCTCCATCTACATTTGTGAATACTGTGTCATCAGCGGAAGTGGCAACAGTTTTGCCGTTGGAGTCTACAAGAGTAGATTCTCCAGAAACAAATTTAATGGTATAAGAACCTGCTTCTAATCCACCATTAACGAATTTAGACGTACCAGTAGCTTTCCCATCTTTAATTACGATTTTTCCTGAATCTACCTCTTGTGTGAACACGATTGTTTCGCTGTTAGCCGAAGAAGTGTAAGTTAAGCCATCAGCAGTCGTAGCAACCACATTTCCATCAGCATCCATTAAATCAGTTCCAACAATGGTGTATACCCCGTCTACAAAATCAGTAGTACCTGACGGTGTAACTGTTTCAGTAAATTCCACATCACCAGCAACTCCCAAACTAAATCCTCTCATATCACCAATTGCGAAAGAAATTGACTGGCCTTCATTAGCTCCAATGTGGAATTTACCACTAAAGCTACCATCTAACAGGCTTTTGGTGTTAAATTCGGTAGTATTACCGATACGACCAAGTTCTTCAGTTAACTGGTTAACTTCTTTTTGGATTTCGGCACGGTCAGTAGCGGTCAGAGTGTCGTTAGCACTTTGGTCAGCCAGTTCACGCATACGTTGCAGAATGGAGTGGGTTTCGTTCAACGCGCCTTCTGCAGTCTGGATTAAGGAAATACCATCTTGGGCGTTGCGGGTAGCTTGGTCTAAACCACGCACCTGGGCGCGCATTTTTTCTGAGATGGCCAGACCTGCCGCGTCATCACCGGCGCGGTTGATACGCATACCTGATGATAGTTTTTCCATTGATTTTGAAGCTGCAGCATTACCGGCATTCAACTGACGATAGGTATTCAGCGCCGCAATGTTGTGATTGATAATCATTTTCATTCCTCCATGAATTTTTCTTTTTACACCGCATCCATGCGGTTTGAGCAAACCGGGTCGGCCGCCCCGGTTTTGTTCTAGTATATATATCGGCGGTAAACGCCGGAGGTTTAGTAATCTAGGTGGATTTCTTTTATTCTTTACTGTTATTCTTCAGAAAACGTATTACTTCTTCAGTACTGGTAATGGCCTTTTTATTTTCTATTTGCAAATCCCTATATAATTCTTCACGAAAAATCTCCATATCCGGGGGGGCTTCAATGCCCAGCCGTACTGTTTCCCCGGTAACTTCCACCACAACCATTTTAATATCCCGGCCAATCATGATTGACTGCCCTTTTTTACGCGCCAGCACCAGCATCTTTGCGCTCCTCCTTTTTAGCCCCGCAGTTTAAAGGGGTGCGGAGGGAATACTTCTGATCATTTAAGACCACCTGTTTGGCCAGCAATTTTTCTCTGTTTATGATTATCGGCGCCAGCAGATTTACCGTAGCCGCACCATAACCCTGGCTGGTGTTTACGGTACATAAAACCGCTACCTGGTTCTCGTCATCTATCTTAAGTTGGCCGGCTATTTCTTCGCTAAGCTCAAACTCATAATGCTCAAAAAAAACATAAGGATTGACCAGCAATAATCCAATCTCCTGCTGTCCGGCAGCTTGCAAGAAACCAAAGGGAGAATCCTGGCCCAACGAGTTCAAGGTAAATTCGTGATAATCCTCCAGCCCTGGTAATCCCCAGGGAAATAGTAAATTTTCATATTGCCGGTTATTAACCCGATCAGCGTCCGCCACGATCCGCCCTCCTTGAGCAAAAAGTGACCATACGGTCACTTATTTATGCATATCCGTTTAAATTTCTGCCTTTGTTTTCATATAACTCCGCCAGCCAGGCTTCGGCCTCTTCCAGGGTAAATTCCCTGCCGGCCCCGCTGCGCCGGTCGCGCGCTTTGATCTTCGGTTTATCCTTTTGAACCTTAAAGTCCAGGGGCTGGTTATAGAATTCCGCCGCCCGGCGCATCCGCTCCACCGCCTGGTTTAATTCATACCGCATGCGGCGCATGGCCAGGTCCTCACCCTGCAGCAAGGCTTCTTCCATAGTTGGTTTTGAGCCGCCGGCGTTCAACGCCCGGGACACCTCCTGGGCGGCCATTGCCTGCAATCCCCCGGCCCCTATTTTCATACCGGATCACTCTTTTTTATTTAATCTAAATAATTCAAAAGGCTGGTCTGCAAGAGCTTCGTAGATACCAGCAGCGATGCCTGGTACACCAGGTCATTCTCGGCCGCTTCGACGGTTAATTTGGTAAAATCCGCATCCTGTATATTCGAGAGCACCTCTTGCAGCTTCGCGTTCTGATCATCCAGTTGACTCTGCACTGCTTCCAGGTGTTTGGTCCTGGCTCCCACGGCGACCCGCTGCACCAGTTCGGCGTCAATGGCCTCGTCCAGTTCCCCCAGAGACTCGTTGATACCGGTCATATCGTCGTTTTGCAGCCTTTCTCTGAGGTTTTTCAAAACCTCCAGCGGGCCGCCGGTCACTTTGGTCATCTTCTGGCCCGGATTCAGGGGATCGTCGATTTGGTTGGCCGGATCGGTCGGGTCTGCCAGCGTACCGAACACGCCGGCATTCGCTGAGCCAAAATCCGTAACCCCGGCAGCGTCCACCTCATAGCTGGAACCGAACACAATCTCTCTGGAAACCCGCTGGGTGTCCCCCCGGTAGTACACCTCGCCGGTAGCGGGATCCCGGTAAAACGGAGGCTGGCTGTTCTTTTTCCCGGCAAACAGATATTTCCCCCCCAGGGAACTGTTGCCGAGGTCTACCAGCGCATCTATCAGTTTATCGATTTGCTCGGCTATCGCCTTCCTGTCGTCGTTGCCCAGGTGACTGTTGGCGCCCTGCGACGCCAGCGTTTTGGCGTCGATCAGGGTCTCTCCGATGGTGCCGAGGGCCGAGTCGGCCTGGTTCAGGTAGGCCAGCCCGTCGTCGATATTGCGGGAATACTGCTCATTTCTTGAAATGGTGGAATTTACGGCCATCACGTGGCTGATTTGCCCGGGATTGTCGCTGGGGCGGAGGATGGTTTTTTCAGCCGCGATCTGTTCCTGCAAACGGGCCGACCGCTGAAGGTTATTTTGAATATATCGAATCGAGTTATTGGTTATCATCATATTAGACACGCGTCGCATTGAAAATCCCCCCTATATTATCCTGTTAATAAGATAATCCAGCATCTCATCCTGCATGCTGAGCATGCGGGCGCTGGCCTGATAGCCGTAATTGATCTGGATCACCATGGTTAATTCCTCGTCCAGGGATACGCCTGAAACCGATTGTCTAAGTGAGTCGATTTGCTGGGAAATGGCCTGCTGGTTATCGAGCATTCTGTCGGCCTTCTCTGCATTCGCCCCCACCTGGGCGACAATACCCTGGTAGTAATTTTCAAATGTCGCAGTTGCTGTGCCAATCGTTACAGGGGTACTCTGCAGTTGAGCTACCGTCAGCGCGTTTTCACCAATGATAATGTCGCAATTGTTTTTCACGCCGTCGTCCAGGGCAATATCGGCAGCTCCCGCGCCGGTGAAGAAAGTCAAGCCCGACTTATCGTTGATGTTATCAATGACAGCCACTGCTAGGTTATCCAACTGCTCCAACAAGTCTTTATTCTCCAGTCGCGCCGACTCATTGCCCAGGATAGCGCCCATACCTGCTCCTTCCGGGGCGCCGGTGTAGTAATCCGCCAGGCCGGTCAGATTGATCACGTCCACACCGTCAACAGATAAATGGTTCTCATCGCCTCCGGCGCCTGCCCCCGTGATCAGGGCCAGTTGAGAAGCAGTCACTTTACCGGTGCCGTCGTCTTGTAAAACTGTAGCGGTACTATTGATGAAATTCACAGTAATCATGCCGCTGTCCTGCACATCTACGTTGATCGGGCCGAGCGCTGCCAGTTGATCCAGCAATTGATCGCGCTGGTCCAGCAGGTCGTTGGGCTGCGCGCCATTTTTGATGGTGAAAATAATCGCATTGGAAACATCGGCTATTTCGGTCAGCAACTTGTTTGCCTGATCCACCTGATCGCTTATTGCACCCGTAATACTTTCGCCGATACCAACAAGCTGACTGTATGTTTGTCGAATAGTAGCCGCCAGTTCATCGCCCGACTCCTTTACGGCCGCTTTGACACCGGAGTTTTGCGGGTCATTGTTTAAATCCTGCCAGTCATTAAAAAAATCGAGTAACCCGGCCTGAATGCCCTGGCCATCCGGTTCAGGGAAAACAGTTTCTATCCGCTGGGCGAAATCCAGTTTTTGTTCCCAGTAACCTTCGTAGCTGCCGGCCTGGCGATATTGCACATCAAGATAGTAGTCTCTGATGCGTCTGACTTGCTCAACCTGAGCGCCTGTACCCATTTGCCCCGGCTGTAAACTTGTCGCCAGGTCAGGTACGGTCCATGGATCCGAAGCCTGAATGACGGCCGCCTGGCGTGAATAACCAGGTGTATTGGCATTGGCGATATTATGGCCGGTGACGTCCATAGCCGCGCGGTGTACGTTGATACCCCTGCGGGCGATTTCCACGCCGAAAAAAGTTCCGGGCATCGCTACAACCCCTTTAGACGATTTTATTGATTAATGACGAAGAGCAACCCACTGGAGAAGTCGACTTCCCGTCGGGCTGATAGGTATTGTTATGTATAGGTTTGAGCAATCTCAGCAATCGTTCATTAAAATGCATGGCCTCCCGGGTAAGGACACGGTTTAACTCCACCAGCCGGGCAATTTGCCCGGCAATATTTCTCATCTCTGCAGTGAGCTCGGCCAGCCTGGCGCTTTGTTTTTGAGGCAAGTCCGGCAACATCTTGCTCAAGGAAGCGTCTCCCGGCAAACCCAGCCTTTTTCCCAGGGCTTTTTGCAGGCGATCCCGCTGCCGCTCCTCCGCCTTCAACCGGGTTGAAATTTTTTCCTCCCGGATGATGATTTCTTTCAAGACAACTATGTCGTTTTGCCGCAGAGCATGGTTATGGTTACGGGCTGCGGTCAGCATTTCTTTCAGAATTTCCCTTTGTCGCTCCAGCACCTGGAATAAATCAAAAACTAAAGACTCCATGCGGCACCTTCCTATATAACCTTCATGACATTTATTTAATCTTATCTGAAAGATTTTCTTCAATCAGCCCGGCGGCGATTTTTTCGCTGTCGGGACGGTAGGAGCCGTCCTTGATCCTTTGCTTCAGCGAGTCCACAAGCTCTTCCCGCACTGCGGGGATTTCAGCAAGCATCCCCTTATATCTTTGCATTCTTCTGGCCTCTGTTGAGATTTCCAAGGTATCACCACGGATTTGACCGCCTGGTTTATTCTTCACCTCATCGGTTTCCTTTTGTTGCTGTTTTGTATAGGCTTTGATATGGTCAATTCCGCCCGTTCCGTTGATTTTCAGCGGGCTCACCTCTTTTTCGGTTTCTGTAATAAATCTCGTCAGAATTCAAAAAAACTTTAGCATGATCTGAAGCCCAGAATAAATTTGGCGGCTCATTACAAGACGAAATCAGCAATCCGGGTGTGATTTCAACGCACCCCGCGCTTTAGCGCCAAACTTGTTGGATCTAATGTAACATATGTGCGAATGAATTTGCGCCTGCATTTTTGGGATATCGCTTCGTATGCCGGCTTCTCATTTTCATGGTAGTTCCACACGCCGCTATCGCGGCGCCACGTATGATGAAAATGTATTTTTAGGGTAATATATTTATGTTATCAAAAGACGGTATTTGCGACCCCGGTTCAGCCGTCTCATACTTACTCTTTAAAATCACGATATCCACCCGGCGGTTTCGTTGGCGTTGGGCTTCCGAGTCGTTGGGCTCCCGCGGGCGAAACTCGCCGTAACCGGTGGCGGACAGGCGGTAAGGCGCGAAATTCAGTGAATAAATTAATTCCTGGACCACGCTGGTTGCCCTCGCTACGGAAAGTTCCCAGTTGGAAGGGAATGATCTGGTGTTAATAGGAAGGTTGTCCGTATGTCCCTCAACTCTTATGTAATGAGTAGTCTTCATTAGAATCTGGCCAATTTTGTTTATCTTCTCTTTGGCATCCGGCAAAAGCCCAGCTGAACCCAAGGGAAACAGGGCTACATCCTGAAAGCTCACCACAACCCCTCTTTCTTCCAAATTAACCGTTACTTTCCCGTTTAAACCGTTTTGATCTATATAGGCCTGCAGCTCATTTTTAATCCGCTCCATTTCACTGAGCTCTTGCATCTCTTTGTCTATCTCAAAACTACTGCTGGAGATACCCGGCGCCAGGGCTGCGCCTGGTTCACTAAGCACCGACTGCCCGCCGCCCCCCATCGCCATTGCTAAAGAAAGGGCTACTGCCTGAAATTTTCGCGCGTTGATGCTGCTGAGCGCGTAAAGCATCACAAAAAAGGCCATGAGCAGGGTAATCAAGTCGGAATAGGTCAGCAGCCACCTTTCTTTGTTGTCCTTTCTTTTTGTGAGCCCGCGCCGCTCCATCCAAACCTACCTTCCTTCCGTGCCTACTCTTCCCCTGCGTATTGTGTCCTGGGCCTCAAAAAGGCTGTCAGCCTCTCGCGCACCAGCAAGGGGTTGTAACCGGACTGGATGGATAGAATCCCCTCCAGCATCAATTCTCGCAATATATCCTCTTTTTTGCCGATATTTTTTAACTTTTCAGCGATGGGAAGCCACAAAATATTGGCTGAGCCAATTCCATACAAGGTGGCGATAAAAGCCAGTGCAATCGCCGGGCCCAGAGTTTCCGGACTGTCAAGGTTCCCAAGCACATGCACCAGACCCAGCACCGTTCCAATAATCCCCATGGTGGGGGCGAAGCCGCCGGCTGCCTCAAAGACACCGGCCCCGGCGCTGTGGCGCTCCTGCATGGCATACAATTCCGTTTCCATGATCATGCGAACCAGCTCCGGGTCGGTGCCGTCCACCACAAGCTGAATCCCTTTGCGCATGAAATCGTCATCGATTTGGGGAAGCTGTTTTTCCAGATACAAGACGCCCTCCCGGCGAACCTTATCCGACAAATCCACGATCTGTTCGATTAACGCGACCTCGTCCGGGTGCTTATGAAATAAAATGATTTTGATGAGCTTGGGAACAGTCTTTAGCTCCTGTAAAGAAAAACACATTGTGGTTGCCCCGATGGTGCCTCCAAAAACAATCAACGCTGCGGTGCCTCTGAATAGAGATGAGATGTCCCCGCCATCCAGGATATAAGCCAATACCAGACAACCGGCGGCAATTATAAAGCCGATAATAGTGGTTACGCCCACGCAACAAACCCCTTCCCTTGGCTTGACTAAACAAAATACGGGGCAAGAACTTTTAATAAAAAAGGCTGCCCAGTAAGCGCCTTGGTACAATCAGAAAACTACATCCAGTATGTTATTCGGCTTTTTTGATTGTTTATTGATACCCGTTATGAAATTATCTCAGAAAAATAAAAATACAGGCTCATTGGCCTGCATTCATAAGTCCTTATTATTCACACAACTTCGACTCTACCCTTTTGGCCCAAACCGCCTCAATCTCCGCCTCTACAGTTATACCTTCCTGACCGTGCTCCTGATGTAAAACCCGGCCCTTTTCGTGCAATATGGCCAGCATGCCGCTCCTTTTGTATGGGATGAAAAAAGTTGTCCTCATCCGCCTGGCTGCAAGGAGCCTGTCCACAGCCGCCAACAAATCAGAAGCGCCCCGGCCGGTTATAGCGGAAATCAGCACTGCCGGCGGCCCGTTGCCCGTGCGCGGCAGTGCCGCTGGTTCCACCAGATCAATTTTATTATACACCATAAGAGTTGGTTTAGCAGCCGCCCCAAGGGCTTCCAGGACCTGGTCGACTGCCTCGATTTGGCCTTTGATATCAGGATGGGAGGCATCTACAACATGCAACAGGAGATCTGCTTCCACCACCTCTTCCAGAGTAGCCCGGAAAGCTGCCACTAGGTGGTGGGGGAGGCGCTGAATAAACCCCACGGTGTCCGTTAACAGGACGGCTTCGTTATTGGGTAAAACCACCCGGCGGGTAGTTGGGTCGAGGGTGGCAAAAAGCTTGTCCTCCACCAGCACGTCAGCCCCGGTCAGCATCCTTAGTATAGTTGATTTTCCGGCGTTGGTGTAACCTACCAGGGACACCAGCGGTATAGGCGCCTCCTTGCGGCTCCGGCGCAGCAGGTCACGGTGTTTATGAACAATTTCAAGCTCTGCTTTTAAATCATTGATGCGCTGCCTGATACGCCGGCGGTCAACCTCCAGCTTGGTTTCACCAGGTCCTCTGGTCCCAATACCGCCACCCAGGCGGGAAAGCGCAACACCCTTGCCGGTTAAACGGGGCAAAAGATAGTTAAGCTGAGCCAGTTCAACCTGAAGCTTCCCTTCACTGGTCCTGGCCCGGCGGGCAAAAATATCAAGTATCACCTGGGTCCGGTCAATTACCCTGACTCCCGTAATTGCCTCCAGGTTGCGAGCCTGCCTCGGCGACAATTCGCGGTCAAAAACAACAAGGTCGGCGGTCAAGGAACGGCAGAGCTCCGCAACTTCCTCAGTTTTCCCGCTTCCCAAAAAAGTAGCGGCATCCGGCCTGGACCTTTTTTGAGTTAATTGACTTAAGACCTCCGCCCCGGCAGTGTCAACCAGCCTGGCCAGTTCTTCCAGAGAATAGGAGGCATGTTCAGGATCATCGCCAGGTGACTCGACCCCCACCAGGATGGCTTTTTCCAGCATCGCGCCAGGTATATTTTTCAAAAAGGTCGCCCCTTTTTCGCCCTAATTCCGGTTTGAGTGCGCTGTTTAGAGGCAGGATTGACAAAAAAAGCATCATCACTCACTAATATAACACAATCCAAACACGCCTGCCAAATTTAGACACGTAAAGATTAGCCATCCGCTCTCATACAATATGAAACTTGCGCAATGTTGTATCTAATGATTTCACATCCAAGAAAAGACCCGCGGGATTATGATTTTCCTGTGCTGCCGGCAGCGCTTCGCTCAGTCAAGAGCATTCTGAAGGATAAGTTTCTTGCGCCGTCAATTTGGAAGCAAAAGAACCGTCCCCCTGCTTCCCGTCCCCCTGCTTCCTTTAGCGGTCTTCGAAAACCAGGCTGTCGCCGGTGGTACCGGTTTTAACCAGAATGCCGGCCCGCTGGTCCTTTCCGCCTTCCAGAATGTGCACCGAAAGCGGGTTTTCCAGCCGTTTCTGGATGGCCCGCTTGAGCGGCCTCGCCCCGAATACAGGGTCATAACCTTCCTCGGCCAGGAGGGCTCTAGCCTCCGGAGTAACCTCCAGATCAAATCCCAGCTTGTTCAGCCGTTCCTGCAGCAAGGCCAGCTGGATATCTACAATCCTGATGATTTCTTGCTTGCCAAGGTTGTTGAAAATGACCACCTCGTCGATACGGTTCAAAAATTCCGGCCGGAAATTATCCTTCAGCTCACCCATCACACGGTTTTCCAGCTCCGAGCGTCGATCAGGGTTAATTTCGCGGAACCAGTGGCTGCCGAGGTTGGAGGTCATAATCACCACGGTATTACGGAAGTCCACGGTGCGCCCGTGGCCATCGGTCAACCGGCCGTCGTCCAATAGCTGCAGCAGGATGTTGAACACATCAGGGTGGGCCTTTTCAATCTCGTCAAATAGTATTACCGCATAAGGACGTCGCCGCACAGCCTCAGTGAGCTGGCCTCCCTCATCATAGCCGACGTAGCCTGGAGGAGCGCCTACAAGGCGGGAAACGGTGTGCTTCTCCATATATTCACTCATGTCATAGCGCAGCATGGCCCGCTCGTCATTGAACAGAAAATGGGCCAGCGCCCTGGCCAGCTCGGTTTTACCCACTCCGGTAGGGCCGAGAAAGATGAAGGAACCCATAGGCCGGTTCGGGTCCGACACTCCCGCGCGAGCCCGACGAATAGCGTTTGAAACAGCCTCGACCGCGCGGTCCTGCCCGACCACCCGCTCTTTAAGCAGCCCTTCCATTTGCAAAAGTTTTTGAATTTCCCCCTCAAGCATGCGTGACACCGGAATTCCCGTCCACTTGGACACGACCTCGGCGATATCTTCTTCATCCACTTCTTCTTTCAGCATCTTGTGGGACTTCTGCAGCCCTTCCAACTTCTCGTTATACTGCTGCAGGCGCTTGTTCAGTTCAGGTATGACCCCGTAGCGCAGTTCGGCTACCTTGCCGAGATCCGCTTCCCGTTCGGCTGCCTGTTCCGCCAACCTAGTCTCCTCAATCTTTTCCTTGATTTCACGGATGCCCTGGATGTGCTCCTTCTCTTTGCGCCAGTGCTCCTTCATGTCCTCCATCCTGGCCTTAAGTTCTTTGAGTTCATCTTCCATTTTCTGCAGCCTCTCCGCGCTGGCCCGATCCTGTTCTTTGGAGAGCGCCTGCTTCTCTATTTCCAACTGCCTTACCCGCCGGTCGATTTCGTCTATTTCCGTAGGCATGCTGTCGATTTCGATGCGCAAGCGGGAAGCCGCCTCGTCCATCAGGTCGATGGCCTTATCGGGCAGGAACCGCTCCGTAATATAGCGGTGAGATAGCGTCGCTGCGGCCACCAGGGCGGCGTCTTTGATACGCACCCCGTGGTGCACCTCGTATTTTTCTTTCAGCCCCCGTAGAATAGCAATGCTGTCCTCGACAGAGGGCTCACCCACGTAGACCTGCTGGAACCTGCGCTCCAGGGCTGCGTCTTTTTCGATATATTTGCGGTACTCGTCCAGGGTAGTGGCGCCCACGCAGTGCAGTTCCCCCCTGGCCAGGGCAGGTTTCAACATGTTGGCCGCGTCAACCGCGCCTTCCGCCGCTCCGGCGCCCACCAGGGTGTGCAATTCATCGATAAAGAGGATGATTTCACCCTGCGCCTCGGCTATTTCCTTTAATACCGCCTTCAGCCGGTCTTCAAATTCACCCCGGTACTTCGCGCCCGCAATGAGCGCTCCCATATCCAGGCTTAAGAGACGCTTGTTCTTTAGTCCCTCCGGCACATCCCCGCCTAAAATACGCTGGGCCAGACCCTCCACAATAGCGGTTTTACCAACGCCGGGCTCGCCGATTAAAACAGGGTTGTTCTTGGTGCGCCTGGATAGCACCTGCACCACCCGGCGGATTTCTTCGTCGCGCCCGATCACCGGGTCCATCTTGCCTTTGCGGGCCAGGTCGGTAAGGTCCCTGGTGAAACGAGCCAGAGACTGGTACTTATCCTCAGGGTTCTGGTCGGTAACCCGCTGGGTACCGCGAATTTCCAGCAGGATCTTGTAAACCCGGTCCGGTGAAACTCCATGTGAGCGTAAGATCCTTCCAGCTTCCCCTTCCCGCCGGGCAACCATCCCCAGCAAAAGGTGCTCGGTGCTCAGGTATTCATCCTTGAGCCTTTCGGCTTCTTTCCAGGCCAAATCGATAATTTCGGATAGCTCTTTAGAAAGGTATATACCTCCGGCGCCCTGTACTCTGGGCAACCGGCCGGCGGCAGCCTGCGCTTCGACCTTTAACTTGTTCAAATCAATCTCAAGCTTTTGCAGGATCTGTTTAACGATCCCCTCTTCCTGCTGCAATAAGCCCAGGAGGAGGTGGACACCCTCCATCTGCTGGTGGCCGTGCTGAGACATAATGCCCTGAGCAGCTTCAAAGGCCTCCTGGGTCTTTAGGGTAAATTTATCCGTTCTCATGACTGTTTCCCCCCTGTTGTAAAAACTTTTGATTTATAAAAAAGCGAGGGTTTTCCCTCGTTTCAGCCGTAAAATATCAACCTGCCGGGAGCCTGTATAGTTAACCTTCAATTTCCACGTTAATTTCTTTCTTTGCGGCCTCATCCTGCTTGGGCAGGGTAATTTCCAGCACACCATCCTGGTAGCGAGCTTTAATCTCACCTTGTTTTACCGGTACATCCACAGAGAAGGAGCGGCTGAAAGAACCATAGCTGCGTTCAACCCTGAGATAGTTTTCGCCCTCTTCTTTTTCTTCCCTGTTACGCTCTCCTTTAATGGAGAGCATGTTGTCGGTGAAGTTTACTTTAATATCTTCTCTGTTGAAGCCGGGCAGCTCCGCGGTAACCAATAGAGCCTCAGGGGTATCCTTGATATCAACGGGGAAGGCCCCTCCTCCCTGGGCCAAAGCCGTCTCAGGCGCCCTCAGGAAGCGTAAGTTATCGTCAAAAAGCCTGTTAATGGAATGCTGCAGAGTGTTCAGTTCACGGAAAGGATCCCATCTTACAATAGCCATAAAGAGCACCTCCTGTGATATTCTGGCGGGGGTTGCGATCCCGCAAGTCAAACCTTACCGGACACACTCAATAGGCTCCCGGCAGTATATTTAAATGTGTCCGATAATCCTCCGGGGGATTATCCCGAAAAGTTGATTTTGACTTTCTTTGACCTTATTATAAGTCACGTTATTTCCGGTGTCAATATTTGCATTGGGTAATCTTATGAAAATTTACCCGGATAAAAAAAAATATATGCATTGCCTTACTCCCGCCCGGTTTGCCTGCACTACCGAATCGGAAAAAGGTGTGGTATAATGCAAGCAAAAAAGGAAGGCGTGATCGGAAGTTGCCTGTAATTATAGGATCGATCCTTCTGCTGGGTTTTTTTATCGGCGTGGTCACTGTCCTTTATTTCCAGAACAGGCCTCCCCGTCGCAGAAAACCATAAATATAATACCGGCCTCTATCAGGTCGATGTATATTTGCCCTTGGGACCTTACACGAGGTCTTTTTTTATACCCCGGGCCACCATAAAAATGGAAATATTCGTGTTGAGACAAGCATAGACTTACAGCAAAAAGGAAAGGAGGGAAAGTTATGAAAATCTTTAATGCTATCGTTGCGGGGTTAATAGCCGGTCTGCTTCTTTACCTGTTGGTCTCCCTGGCAGCTATCAAGGCCACTTGGCCGGTATTCCTGGCCGGCTGGGCGATATGCGCTTTTCTCTTTTACAACAATGCTGCGTCGGTGCAAAAAATCTGGTCCAGAGCCTGCCTGTTATTGGCTGTGGAATGTCTGGCCATACCTGCGGCATCCTGGATCCTGCCGGTTTTTTACGGTCCCCAGGCGGTTCAAACCGCAAAGCAGGGGGCTCAATCGGCCGGACAGGCCGTTGGCTCGTTAATCGGCGGCGGCGTGGTCAGCGTACTGGCAAGTTACGCCGGCCTGGCAATTGGTTTTGTACTGCTTGCCACCGCCTATTTTTCTCTGAAACCTGCCAGGAGAAGGCGCTAATGCTCTAATCAAGGCCGGGGTTTTTGCACAACCATGCCGGGAGGCAGCGCCAAACCATTTTCCATATTGCCCCATAGACCAAATATGCATTACAATGGTATAAAGAGATATAAAGGGGGTATGCACGTTGTTTGTTAAAAATTACATGACCAGGATGCCTGTCACAATCAGCAAGAAAATGACTGTCTTTGACGCTCTGGCTATTATGAAGAAGCATAAAATCAGACAACTGCCGGTAGTCTCAGGAGAAAAACTGGAAGGTCTGGTTACCGAAAAAGACCTTCTGACAGTGTCCCCGTCACCCGCCACCTCCCTTAGTATCTTTGAGCTGAACGAACTCCTGGCTAAAATGACCGTGGCCGAGATTATGGTGAAGGCTCCTATCACTGTTCAACCAAACACTACCCTTGAAGAGGCTGCGCTCTTGATGCGGGAGCACAAGATTGGCAGCGTTCCCGTCTTGGAAAAAGACAAACTGGTGGGGATTATTACCGTAACTGATATCTTTGACGCTCTGATCAGATTTTTCGGTTACGGCAAGGCTGGCACCCGCCTGTTGCTGGAAGCGCAGGACCGGGTTGGCTTGCTGGCCGATATTACCCAGGTGGTTAAGGATTTTGGAGTGCTTATAAAGGCGTCAATCGTCGTATATAAAGACAATGAGAACGTTGAAATAATGCTGCGCCTGGGGACAATTGACCCGGGGCCGCTGGTGGCCGCACTGCAGGAAAAAGGCTATAAGGTAACCTTTGAAGGTTAACAACAAAACGCAAAGAATTGCAGGTTAAATTATCAATTGCCTGCAATTCTGCTTTTCATGCAAATTAATTTTGCAGCTCCAAGAGAACCCTTGCTCAGCGCTGACAGCAGGCGGCTTTATTCATTAATTCCCTTCTGTAAAGCTTGCCTGTGCCGCTCTTCGGCAGGCTTTCCCGGTACTCGATGAAGCCTTTAAGACCGTAATTCTTCAGCTTGCACTGGAAAGCGAGTTCCAGCCTTACCGGATTGAAAACACCCGACCGGGGTACTATGAAGGCATACACCTCACCACACACGTCAGGTCCAGGGACCACCGCGACCTCCAGCACTTCAGGGCTGTTGAGCAAAAAATCCTCCAGTTCACGGTAAGTATAGTTAACCCCACAAGCACAGTCATTCTGATCCATGCTATCCCTCCTAAGAAGTCAGCCCTTTTATCCATTATATTCTGAATATTTACAAAAAATCCTCCTATTGAATTAATTTTTATTAAATTTTTTTGAAATTTTAACTATTTGAATTAATTCCCCCAATTTTAGCCAAACTAGCCCTGACAACAAAGGGGGTTAATTATCAATGCAGTTGACGGAAGGCGAACTCCTCCACATTGGTGAACAGCTGAGGGCTGAGGCCGTTGCTATCGCCAAAAGCGACGCCTGGGCACAGCAGTCCGGCGACCCGGGGCTGCGGCAATTATATAAAGATATCGCCAACAGGCACCGTACTCACTACGAGAAGATACTTCAAAGCGTACAAAATCTGATTCCTCAGTCCCAATTATAAAGGAGGAAGTGTCGATATTGGACGAGAAAGAACGTCTTTCAGATGCCCTGATAACCCAGAAATACATCACCGGAGGCTATAACCTGGCCATAATGGAATCAGCCGATAACCGGCTTAGAGAAACCTTTATGGGCATACTCAAAGATGAGCACCAAATCCACTTTGAAATATTCAATGAAATGAAAAACAGGGGCTGGTACCAGCCTGCCCGGGCCGGTATAAACCAGGTCAGCCAGCATATGAACAGCTGGAATCAGGAACTCCGGAAGATACAGCGAACCGGAGCAAAGCCGGCTGGCATACAGCAGCATACCCAGTCAAATATCCCGCTTTATACGTACCAAACCGGATTGGGGCTGCCGCAGACGGCTGGAACATCCCAACAGCAGGTCTTTTACCGTCCTCCCCAGGGTCCGCTAACCTGATGACAGCTGTCTTTTTTTGCTTGATATTCCCAAAGGCAATATACCATAACGCAATATACCACCGCTCACTAAATCGCCATTTTCTCCGCCCCCTTTTCACAGGGGGTTTACCTTTCTTTTTCCAAATAGTTCAACCATTTAACTGCCGATAATGCATTTGAACTTCCTATTATGATTACTGAAACCAAAATTATTACATACAGAATCATAATCGTGTACTATAAAGAGAACCTATAAGCTCTCTCATTACAGACTTACAGCTGACCTTAGAACACAATGGAGCAGCGGCTTGCATGGCCGGCCGTTAAGAGGAGTGAAAAAAGAGTGACTGAAAAGAAAAGCGGAAGTGTAGATACCCTGCTCATTGAAAAAAGGATTATCTCCCCGCCACAGAGCTTTATAGAGAATGCCCGCATTAACAGCCGCAAGCAATATGAAGAAATGTGGCGAAGGTCTATAGAAAAGCCGGATGAATTTTGGGGCGAAATGGCTGAGGAGCATATTGACTGGTTCAAAAAGTGGGAGGCTGTTGAAGAGTACAGCTTCCAGGATGACGTATTTGTACGCTACTACCGGGGGGCCAAACTGAATGCCTCTTATAATTGCCTGGACCGCCACCTGAGGTCATGGCGGAGAAACAAGGCGGCCCTGATCTGGCAGGGCGAGCCACTGGAGGAGAGCAGGACTTTTACTTACCTGCAGCTCTACCGTGAGGTCTGCAAATTTGCCAACGTGCTAAAAGGTCTTGGCGTAAAAAAAGGCGACCGCGTGTCTGTCTATATGCCGATGATCCCTGAACTGGCCATCGCAATACTTTCCTGTGCCAGGATCGGGGCCATCCACAGCGTGGTATTCGGGGGGTTCAGCGCCGAAGCGTTGCGGGACCGGCTCCTTGATTCCAAGGCCAATGTACTGGTTACCGCCAACTACGGTATGCGCGCCGGTAAGTTGATCCCCAGTAAAACTAACGTGGACCTGGCCCTTGCAGGCTGTCCTGACGTAAAGAACTGTATCGTGGTAAAAAGAGTTGAAAAAGATTGCAACATGGTCGAAGGGCGGGACCAATATTGGGATGATTTGATGAGCGCGGCTTCCCCTTTCTGTGAAGCAGAGGTTATGGATGCCGAAGATCCCCTCTTTATCCTTTATACCAGCGGCAGCACGGGAAAACCCAAAGGGGTGCTGCACACTACAGGTGGTTATATGGTCTATGCCGCAACAACGTTCAAATACGTCTTTGACTACCGTGATGAGGACGTTTACTGGTGCACGGCCGATATCGGGTGGGTTACCGGGCACAGCTACATAGTCTACGGCCCGCTGGCGGCAGGAGCAACTTCCCTGATGTTTGAAGGGGTGCCGCACTATCCTGAACCGGACAGGTACTGGGAAGTCGTAGAGAAATATCGGGTCAGTATATTATATACAGCTCCCACCGCTCTGCGCTCCATGATTAAATCCGGAGACCACTGGCCGCTGGGACGTGACCTGAGCAGCCTGCGCCTTCTAGGCTCAGTGGGTGAGCCCATAAATCCCGAGGCCTGGATGTGGTACCATTATGTCATAGGCCGTGAAAAAGCGCCTATTGTCGACACATGGTGGCAGACTGAAACCGGGGGAATATTAATCACACCCCTGCCCGGATGCATCTCCACCAAACCAGGTTCCGCAACCCTGCCGTTTTTTGGAGTCAACCCGAAAGTTATCCGCCAGGACGGCAGCGAGGCTGGGGTAAACGAGGGCGGCTACCTGGTCATCACCAAGCCCTGGCCGGGAATTATGCGCGGGGTCTACGGCGATCCGGAGAGGTTTAAAAATACTTACTTTGTCCAGTATCCCGGCGTTTATTTCACAGGCGACGGGGCCCGGCGGGACGAGGACGGCTACATCTGGCTGATGGGCCGTGTGGACGACGTAATCAACGTTTCAGGGCACCGGTTGAGTACCGCTGAGGTAGAAAGCGCACTGGCAGCGCACCCCAAGGTAGCGGAAGCGGCGGTAGTAGGTTATCCTCATGACATCAAGGGTGAGGGCATCTACGCCTATATAACTCTTAAAGACTCTGTAGAACTAACAGAAGAGCTCAGGTACGAACTTACCCTGCATGTTCGTCAAGAAATCGGTCCCATCGCGTCACCTGACGTAATTCATTTTACCAGCGCCATGCCCAAGACCAGGAGCGGCAAGATCTTAAGGAGAATTCTGAGGAAAATCGCCTCCGGCGACATTGATCAACTTGGTGACACCACTACCCTGGCAGATCGCGCCGTAATCAATGACCTTTTGAATACGGTAAACTGATCGTGAATCAGGCGAGCCTGTTAATAACATGAAAATACACACAAGCAGCCTGACCACTTAAATAGCGCATCGTGCGTGAGTTGCCAACCTGAAAATCTACCAACAAAAAGTCAACCCCGCGTAGGGCATTATCACCACGTCCGGGTTATCTGTTTTCACCCGCCCCAAGGCCCCCTCCACGGCCTCCTGCAAGGACCTGTAAGGCCGGCAATGCAGCATCTCCGCCACCTGGCCCGGCAGACCGGACACCAGGTGAACGCGGCACTTCTGAGTTACTCTGGCAGCCGCTGCCGCCTTATGCCCGCCCAGGACAAAGCCGCGGGAAAAACGCTCCAGGGTCTCAGCCTCGCTCCGCCCCGCCTCCACCCAGACACGGAAGACATGGTTGCCGTAGCCTTCCCGGCAGCGGGCAGCCAGAGCCACCGTGCCGCCTGGCTTAACCACTGCGGCGGCATTTTGCAGAGCCTTAATAGCCTGGTAAAGGTTCTGGTCCTTGGGCACGCCTCCCGCTGAGGCGACTACTATATCGGCAGGCGGGCCCGGATCGGCATAATAAACCCGGCCCGCAAGCAGGCAGCCGGCCCGGTGCGCCTGTACCGGGTGACCGGCAAAAGCCTTGAGCAGACGGCCATGGTGGTCGACCACAACATTGAAGACAAATTCCAGACCGGCTAAAGCCGCGGCCTCTTCAAGGTCGGCCCTGACCGTGTTTTGGCCGGGGTCCCGTGAAATATGCCCTACTACGCTGAGAGCATGGTTTTTTTCAATAGTAACCCGGGAGGCGGTTCCTGGCACGAGCGCCTTCGCTCCTCCAGAGAAAGAAGCCATCCAGTGGGGTTCTATGTTGCCGGTGGCAACCTTCATATCAGCCTTTGCCACCCGGTGAAATACCTGCACAGGAGTCCCCCGCGAGGTCCTTCCCACTTCCACACAATCCTGCGGCTCTTGCGAACTGTTCAAACACTCCAGAGTGTTATAGATTTCCGCCCCCACTATCTCCCTCACCTCAGCGCCGGCAGCAGGCCGGTGGGCGCCGGTGGCAACCACCACGGCTATGTCATCTGTGCTGATACCGCCCCTGACTATTTCCTCAACCAGGTAAGGCAAAAAAATTTGGGTTGGGGCCAGGCGGGTGTGATCACTGACAATAATAACAGCATTTTTTTTGGGGCCGGCAAGTTCAGACAGGCCGATACTGCCTATAGGTTCATTGAGTGCCCGTTTAATTTCTCTTATGGGGTTTTCCGCCGGTTCAACCCGGTTAGGAGTAAGTAAACGGGCTTTACAGTTGGGCGGCAGGCTGACCTTCTCAAAAGTACTTCCGTAGGGCAACAAATAGCTGCTCAAAAAAGCTTACCTCCAGATAGATACTGTATGTCTAATAGCTAACCTAACTAATATTGAGAGTTATCTTAACATATCACTTTATACTATAATTCTCTGCCGGCACTTTGATTGAGTCATATTGAACTACCCGAGATGGAGTATACCCCTAATACTTACATTCAAAAATGCAAATATAAGGAAGCCGGCTATAACGGGTTTTATCATCCAGACTTAATGGGGTTGACTTTTTTAATTGTTGAGGATATTTTTGTTGGGGATATTTTGTTATAAAAAGGTGGGTATGAATTGAGGGAACCTTTAAAAATCGGCATCTGCCAGATGCCGGTAACAGAGGATAAGGATATCAACAACGCTAAAGCGCGTTCCATGATCAGGGAGGCGGCAAAACAGGGCAGCCGGCTTGTGATCCTGCCGGAAATGTTTAACTGCCCCTACAAAACATCGGCTTTCCCAATATTCGCCGAAGAGTACCCGAATGGCAAAACCACGGCCATGCTGTCAGAGACCGCCCAGCAGGAACAAGTTTACCTGGTCGGTGGCTCAATTCCCGAGTTGGAAGACGGCGTCATTTACAATACCAGCTTTATTTTTGGCCCCGGCGGCGAACTGTTGGGCAAGCACCAAAAGATCCATCTTTTCGATGCGGGCATTGAAGACGGCCCATGTTTCCAGGAATCAAAAGCACTCGGAGCCGGCAGCGAATCCACTGTTGTCGAAACCCCGCTGGGTACGATCGGCGTATGCGTCTGCTACGACATCCGCTTTCCGGAACTCAGCCGAATGATGGTTTTGAGGGGAGCCGAGATAATTATCATCCCGGCCGCCTTCAACATGACCACCGGGCCGGCGCACTGGGAACTACTGCTAAAAGCACGGGCGGTTGACAACCAGGCTTACGTTGTAGGCGCTGGGCAGGCC
The DNA here is from genome assembly GCF_004369245.1 of Pelotomaculum sp. FP. NCBI lineage: Bacteria > Bacillati > Bacillota > Clostridia > Eubacteriales > Desulfotomaculaceae > Pelotomaculum > Pelotomaculum sp. FP. Next base: position 34,825 of record NZ_QFGB01000021.1, read on the forward strand.
ACAAATGAACAAGCTTGCTACATCTGCTATGGCCATTCAACGGTAGTCGACCCCTGGGGGCACATAACCGCGCGTGCCGGCGGTGAGGAAACCATTATCTATGCAGATATTGATTTTGACCTGGTGGCCAAAATAAGGAAAGAGCTGCCTTTACTAAAACACCGGCGACCGGACCTGTACCAGATAAAATAGCTCTTGAAGATACGAAAAGCCCCCTGCTTGTTCAACAGGGGGCTGTAACTATTTAAACCCCAATCACGCTTTTAACCTCGGGAATCTCCTGCTTGAGCACCCGCTCAATCCCCTGCTTGAGGGTGATTGTCGCGCCCGGTCAGCCACCGCAGGCTCCTTTCAGGCGTACCTTGACCAGGCCATTTGCATCTACATCAACAAGTTCGACATCACCGCCATCCCTTTGCAGGTAAGGGCGAACTTTGTTTAAGACTGCTTCAACCTTCTCCTTCATGGTTAAACCTCCTTTCCACATAGAGATATTATTATTGTCTAAACCTCTTTTTATGTAGCCTGTCTGCCAATAACCCTATTTTACCTGCTGAAATGATTTAATACAAGAAGAAAACCTTATATTCTCAACATTAAGCATAAGTATTTTTAATTATAAGCTGTCGAAAAAAATAAAACCCCTGCACTGGTAGAGCAAGGGTTTTTCTTCCTTATTAAACTCAAACGGGAGTTACTCGTTTTACTTCAGGAATTTCCTGCTTAAGCACCCGCTCAATGCCCTGCTTGAGGGTAATCTGTGCGCCAGGACAGCCGCCACAGGCGCCTTTCAAGCGCACCTTGACTTCCCCGTCGTCCGTAACATCAATAAGTTCAACGTCTCCGCCGTCTCTTTGCAAATAAGGACGCACCTTATTTAGAGCCTCCTGTACTTTTTCTTTCATATTCCCGCACCCCCTTTTGGTCTACCTTACAAGTCGGTAATTGAACCAGCCGGCCCTGTGACCTTTGTCCAAACCTCATTCTACAGGCTACCACAGTCTATGACAAGAAAATAAATATAGTCACTACTGCGGACAACTATAAGATAATTTTATAAGGCAGCAGGGGGACGGTTCTTTTGCTTCCTTTCCTTGTCTCTACCTGCCGCCGCGGCCGGCGTTCGCCAAGACGAAGACGTAGAATATCTTGCTTCGCTATGGTCGTTTTTCTGCCAGAAAGCAACGGGCGACATAAAGCTTGTTTCGTTCATCCTGTGTCATTGATAATATCATCCTCCCATTTTACCCAGAGAGGGGGTGACATTTTCTCAGAAATATTTCAGGGTGACATTATCACAGAACAAACACAACCACCTCACCAGGCCCATTGACTGGGGAACTGATTTCTGCTAAAATAGTCATTGCTTATATATGCCGATGTGGCGGAATTGGCAGACGCGGCGGTCTCAAAATCTACTGCGTGAAAAGCCCTTTTCGACCGGTCGGCGGTTCCCAAACCCGCGTGGTTGCTGGGTTCTTGATAACTGAATAGTCTTAGGGTTTTTAATATCCCTCCACCATATCCCTCCAAATTCCAAAGTCGGATTATGGAGAGGGAAATTGAAATAAATTTGCCGATGTGGCGGAATTGGCAGACGCACCGCACTCAAAATCTAGTGCGCGAAAAGCCCTTTTCGACCGGTCGGCGGCTCCCAAACCCGCGTGGTTGCCGGGTTCTTGACAATCGAATAGCCTCTATGGTTTTTAATATCCCTCCACCATATCCCTCCAAATTCCAAAGGCGGATGATGGAGAGGGAAATTGAAATAAACTTGCCGATGTGGCGGAATTGGCAGACGCGGCGGTCTCAAAAACCGTTGGATAACCTCCATGCCGGTTCGACTCCGGCCATCGGCACCAGAAATAATCGCTCTTGAACCGCGATACAAGCGGATTCGAGGGCTTTTTCTTTTCTCGCGGCACCTTCCTGTTTGCCGCCCGGCATATCGTCACATAAACCGTTTTAGCGCAAATTTGCAGTGCTCTTATCTCCCTATTTACCTGGCATTCCGCCGTTTTGGAGGGATGTCAGGAGGGATATACGCCGATGATGGCGTTGGCTGAAGCGACCTTGGAGCTGAAATCCAAATGCGTGTAGATGTTCGACGTTGTTGATATGTCGCTGTGCCCTAGCCATTCCTGGATCTCTTTCAGGCTGACCCCGTTGGCATACAACAAACTGGCGCAGCTATGGCGCAAGTCGTGAAAACGGATTTTTTTCAAGCCATGGTTTTTCAGCATGAGCGCGAAATTCTGAGTGATATAGCCCGGCTTGACCCGCTCTCCCAACTCGTTCACGTAAATGTAGCCCAGATACTCCCGGCAATAGTCTTTTCCGCATACTTTTTGATTGCGCTCCTGCTCCGTCTTCATCTGCCGGAGAAGCTTTTCAAAGGGCTCTACCAGCGGCAGGGTGCGGCGGCTCGACTTGGTCTTGGCGCGGTCCTTTTCCACGATGATGGCTTTTCCGTCCACCCTTACCTCGGTTACGGTGTGCTTGATGGTCAGCGTCTTTTTTCCAAAGTCAATGGCGTCCCATTTCAGCCCGACGATCTCACTGCGGCGCAACCCGTAAAACGCGCCCAGGATAACGGCCAGCTCTATCGGCTTGTTTTTCACGACAGCGAACAGGGCTTCCAATTCGTTGGCATCGTAAATACTACCTACGAATTTTCCGATTTTGGGGCGCTCGATCCGGTCGGCGGGATTAAAGGCGATCAGGCCCACCTTGAACGCGTACTGCAAGGCCTTGCGAATGTTGGCGTGGCGATGGATTACCGTGCAGGCGCTTACGCCTTTCTCGTTCAGCTCGTACTGGTAATAATCCTGAATGTGCTTGGGCGTCACTTCCTTCAGCGTAAGCTTGAACTCCTTAAAATAAGGAATAATGCAGCTCTTGATGCACATAGCGTAAGAGGCGTAGGTGGTCATTTCCACATTGTGCTTGATCATCTCCAGCCATTCTAGCAGGAAGTCGGTAAACAGTATCCGCACCTCGCCGGAGATCGGGTTTATCTTGTCGGCCGGATTGTCCCGGATCAGTTCAAGCTCCACGGCATAGGCCAAGGCTTCCTTGATGACCTCGTGATATTGGAGCAGGGCGGTGTTCAAGGCGTTTTTTTCTGTTCTCTCATACTGATAGTAGACTTCGATATCCCCCGGCTTTATTTTCGCCACCGTAACGGCGGTATCCTTAAAGTAAGGGATGATGAAGGTTTTGGCAGCATACGCGTAGAGTGCGTAAGTGTCGGCGTCCACTCTGTTGATAACCTCCTGCAGCCATTTGTTTAAGAAGACTGCAAACAACATGTTTTTGTCACTCATTGCCGTGTCGGGATTAAACTCTTGCCTGGTTTTCCAAAGCAGCGTTTCGGCGCGCTTTTTATTCCCCTTGACGGGAAGTCCCGTGCTGACGGACTTAGTTTTGCGCTTTCCGGTCCCGTCCTTATAGGTGAGGATTATGTGGAAATAGCCGTTTTTTTCTCGTAGATGTCCTGTTACCATGAATTCTTGCCTCCTTAAATCAGTAACAGCCTATATTCACCTACCATTGACGGGTTTAGTGTAACAGGCTCTAAAACGATTTACAAATGTGCGAACGATGTTTTACGCATCGGATTCCTGCACGACCGCCAGGTATTCAAAAATATGAAGCTTGGGGATTTTATACGTTCTGCCTATCTTAAAATGCTTGATCTGATTTTGCCGCAAAAGGCGGTATCCTGTTTTTGTGCTGATACCGCCAAGCATTTCACACATTTGCTCAACATTGACCACATCCGGGTAATCCCGAAAGACCAGCTTATAAGCTTCACTGTTTTTCAGCAAGGTATCAGCCCTTTTCTGCTCGGAAATACAATGCAGGCAGCAGGGGTGCACCCATGATGTTACGCATATCGCTCGTGCAAAAGGGCGACCCCTGACCTGCGGTTTTGTTTTGGTTCTATCGTTTTATGGGCTTATCGGACAGACGGCGGCTAACCGTTCTCATAGGAATTTCACCTTCCCCCATACTGGCGGGCCGTCCCCATTGCCTGCGACGCTTTTAACGCTCGGACTGTGGCTGGACGGAAGTATCATTGTACCGGCCTATGCGTCGTCGCCCTATAAGCTGCCATGCTTATTTTGCGGCTCTGGGTGGTTTTCGCTCGTTCCCTTGGGGAAGTCGTGGCGCACCCGCCGTCCGGCTCGGCATAGACCGAAAGTATCCGATTTGCCCTGCACTGCGCGTGGTTAGCGCGCTTTCTTTGTCAAAGAACAAGGGGCTGTTGTCAACCTGTAAAAGCTCACCGACAACCAATGGACTTTTATAGACCGGCAACAACACGAAAAACCCGCAATCGGGAAGGTGGAAAGGGGACACATTCCCGCGCGGGCAAGACTTATGCTACCTTGAATGTAAGGATTTTTGTAATGAGCTTGGTTTCCAGTCTGCGGCGCAATTCTTCATCCACACACAGGAAAGGGATGCCGTTCCGGTCATAACTTCTCCTGGTGGACAACACGGCTATATACCCTTCGTAGTGTTTCAGCACGGCATTGATTGCGTCGATGTTGCCGCCTGCCGCCGCCGCAATGACGGGAAAAGGCAGCGGATTTTTACGGCTCGGACTTGTTTTCACCATCGGCTTTTCCCTCCATATACTTTTTGATTTGTTGCAGTGAGCTTGTCCTATGACGGTAGATTGTGGTGCGCACAAGGTTCATCAGTTCCCCGATTTCCGCATCCGACATATCCAGGAAATAAGACAGCAGGATAATGTTGCGCTTTTTCTCGGGCAGAGCTTCCAACGCTTCACCTATCAATGCGTCCTTGACGTCGACATCGTAGCCCATTGCTTGGAACAAGTAATAATCAGTCGCATATTCATCCATAACATAAAGCTGTCTCAACTCCTTTTCCGACAGCTCGGAAAAGCTCACTTCGTACTGCAAGCTCCGTGCAAGTGCCTTGCGGTAATTGCTGGCTTCGCCTTTCAGGACTTTCCTGCAAAAGCTGTCAAACTGATGCCGGACAGTTTTTCCCTTGTTATTGGAAGAAGATCGCTCCAAAGAGTTCACCTCCTTCCTGTTCCGAATGGAGGAAGTAAAACTCGTCTCTTTTTCCCTTTCACTCTCTATCCCAACCGGCAAGGGCTGTTTGTTGCGTTTTTCAGATGATGCTTGGCTAAAAGGCACAAAAAAGCCCGACTGGAAAACATCCAATCGGGCAGAAAGACTTAGACCTTTTATTATGTAATGTGTGCATATACCTTGTTGGCCGTAAGAAGGCCATCTCAGATAAGGCTTTTTTTGAACAGTCAAATGGCGTTAGATAATGTCGGCAAAAATATAGCACGGCGGCATCCTCCTAACACCGCCATATCCTTAAAAAAGGGGAACTTAATACACCCTCCGCTATGCTATTTTTTAAAAAGGAAAACGGCGGCCTTGATTTTTATTTTAAAACCGCCGTTTGGCATTGAGAATTTTATACGTATGATTATTACCGCCGAAACAACGGTTTTTTATAGCTTTCAAGAAGTAAACCAGTGTAGTGCCGCAAAAAAAACCACTCCCAACAAAAATTCTTAGCAATAATTTCATCGCCGTTTCTCATTCATACTCCAGACTAGAAGATCCTTGATATCCCTGTTCTATTGATATGATAGCAACCCAATTCAATATATTACCGTGTCAGAATATAACGATTTTCTCTCCAACAGAACGCCGGAAGCGTTATAAACTTCAGCGGTAGCGCATACCCGATAGGTGCCGTGGACAACATAATAATTCTCTTCTACAACGGCAACGGAGGTCCCGGTCGATGACGCGGACCACGACTTGATTGTGCTCCAGCCGCTGCCGGTGTATTTTTGCAATTCGACGGTCAATATTGTTGTGTGCGAACTGTCATAAGCTGAAGCAAGCCCTATGCAGGTGGCTTTCCCTGACGAATTGATTGATAGGCCCGGACTTAACAACGAAATGTAGGTGAATTTAGGCGTTATCACTCCTTGTGCCCCTGCGTTTTCTGTCCCATCAGCCGCGTAAGCCGGAACGGGAGAGAGCACGGCCATTAGGACAAGAAGCCACATACAGATGAATTTTTTCATAAACAAAAACCTCCTTAAAATATCTTTCATTTATGAAAGACAACCAAAGGAGGCTTTCTGCAACATATTTTTCTATTTTTTGAAATATCTTTTTAGTTAATCTATATATTTCACTCCCTCGGCCATTTTAACCGCAGTATCCTTTTCCATCTGTCCCCGAATCATGAACATACGGTCATTCATGGCCCAGATCACTGTAACTAGAGAGTTTTTCACAATAAGCGATCCCTCATGCCCGTTGATGCTGACTGGTTCAAAGGCGGAGGCATCCTCCGTGTCCAACGCAGGCTTGTTGCCTTCGCTTAATTCTATATAAGTGATAAGCACCCCCTGCGGATTTTTAAATTCGATTCGTTTTAAAGGTTCGCTGTTGGAAATAGCACTGACTTCATATCCGTCCGGTATATAGGTCGGCACATAAGCTTTGTGCCAGTTAATGGCTGCACTGTTACCCTCCGAACCGCTGCTGCTGTCCTTCAGCTGAAAAGATGTATATTCCTGCTGAATATCCATTAAAAAATTCAGCACCCTGACTCTAACTGCCTGCACGGTCGCCACGCTGGCAAACAATATAACAATAACAGCCAGCATGGCAAGAGCAACTCTATTTAATGCCTTCAAAACGCGTTGCCTTTTGGCATAAGCCTTTGGCTTTTTTAAGTGAGCGTCCAATTGTTGGCTAAACCTTTTCAATCCCGAATCACACGGCATACAATCCAAGTCATTTTTGAGCTTTTCTTTTTCTTCCAGAAAAAGCTTGCCTTCTTTTTCCGCGGCATCGTGCATGACTAATTTGAACAGACTGTCTTCATATTCCTCATAAAGCCTTTTCCGAATTTGCTCCGGGCTGTTATCAGGCATGCTTATTCACCTCCATATCCATGAGCTTTTTGGCTTCTCTTCTGGCTCTTGTCAAGTATTGCCGGACACTGTCGGGAGCTATTCCGAAAATTTCCGCTATTTCAGCATCAGCCATTCCCAATATGTACTTAAAATACAACAGATCTTTCTGCTTCTCCGGAAGCCTCAATATGGCATTCCCCAGCGCCTCAATCTCTTCCTGATGGATGATCCTGTCTTCCATGGCGTCTTCAAGGCTGGGAACCTTTTCCGCCAGATCCATGTCTTCTCCATAATACGCATGCTTTTTCTGTACACTTTGGTGTTTTATAAAGTTTATTGCCACGCTCCTGGAAGTATAAACAACATAAGCGGCTGTTTTGTAACTGTCCAAAGTTCGAATTAAAGATATCTTTTCAATTAATTTTATGAAAGTATCGTTAATCAAATCTTCCGCATTGTCCGCATCATGTGTAATATTATAAACGGTCTTCCGCACCAGACCATAATAATCGTTATATAAACTCAGCATAAATGCCTTATCATCATCGTCTGCCATTGCGGCGATTATCATCATGATCACTCAAATCACATCCTCTGTTAATGATTATACAGGCATTTAGACGAGAATTGGCGGCAAAAAAATAAAGACATTTTGAAATACGCTAAAGTATTGCATGAAAATATTTTTAGCATCACTGTTGCAAAATTCTTTTTAGATTGTCTATTTATGGTAAGAAAAACTTTTAAAGGTAAATCCCAGTTGCATATTCCCGGTGGTAAGGCCTGCCCTTTAATAAATGCTGGTAGGTCTTTTTATTTCTAAAGGAGGCGAGAAGATTGAAGTCTGAGCCGAAACTAAGGGAACTGATCATTAAGGCAAAAAGCGGTGATGCCGAGGCCACAGCGCAATTGGTTTGCCGTCTTGCTCCTCTTGTGAGGAAACATAGCCGCCGATTGGGTTACGACGAAGCCCATTCGGATCTAACAGCATGGATCGTGGAAGCAATTCAGCGTTACCAGCCGAACACAATGTGGGGAAGAGATGAGTTGGAGAAATGTTTCTCCGCCAAACTGGATGAGAATGAGAAAAAATAAATAAAAAAATTTCCTATGATAGGGGGTTATTAAAATGACCTCCTATTTTCTCTTTACATAGTAGAGGGGAGAAATAGACAGGCCGAAAGGAGGCGGACAAGTGTGATTCCCGACACCTAGCGCCTATGACAATGATCTTGAGGAAGCCCGGATAATGGCTTGGTTTATGACCGGCCTGCGTCGCGAAGCCATCAGACTGGCAAAGAAACACAAGCGGTTGCGGGAACATGAACTACTTATCCTTAACGACCCAATCAGTCAGGATGCTGAAGATGAGGTGACGGAGATGATCGATACCATAGCTTCTAGCAATGATGTCTTTTTGGAAGTGGAGGATTCTGTATTTCTTCGGGAAGCACTCTCACTGCTGACACCCCAGCAGCAAAAAATCATTACGGCAACAGCCCTGGAAGAACGACCGGAGAACGAGGCGGCTATAAGATTTGGAATGTCACAACCGGCGGTGCATCAGATGAAAGAACGTGCGTTAAAAAAGCTAAGACGGCATTTTATTGAGGACAATTAAAGTCAAGATCCATATTATATCAACGGAGCCATTATTAACCTCAACTCGGCCATGATGTCTGCACTTGGGGCGTCAGGATCAATCTCTAATGTATATTGGAGATTTACTTAATGTGATTAGTAATGGTGGAGCCGCAGATAAATTCTGCGGCTTCTAAGTATTGAATAAAGAATAATGGCTATCTTCTAAAAATAATTAACTCAACCACAACCTGCTGAAGCAGGTTGGTTGGTAATGGCCGCTAAAGCGGCTTAAAAATCTCCTAGCGTAAAATTATCTGCTTTTTGGTTTTCTTCTATATCCTGGGTCTTTATATACTCCATAATTACTTCATCGGTGACATTTCCGCTGCTTGCTGCAAAATATCCTCTCGCCCACAAGTGTTGTCCCCAGAACTGTTTGTTTAGTTCCTTGTATTCCATCAGCAATTTCCTTGAGCTATACCCTTTTATATATTGCACAAGCTTGCTCACTGATAGATGCGGTGGCACTGATACCAATAAGTACACATGATCTTTTGATACGTGCCCCGCCAATATCTCAACCTCGTTATTTTTAGCTACGAGCCTAATGAGTTCCCTTGCCCTCTCTGCTATTTTTCCACCCAATACCGGTTTTCGATATTTTGTTATCCAGACCAAGTGGACCTTGATATCATACGTTACATGTGATGATTTTCTATAGTTTTGCATACTCTCACCTCTAGCTTAAGTATTCCTTTTGCTAGAAGTGATGATTCTATTCCGGGTTGACCTAAAGGTGTCGGCTGGAAGCCGAGGGATTTAACCCCATTATACAGACATTAATTCTTTAGGTTATAAAAGCGATCATCTACTTTTTCATTAATATAACTTTAACAAAAAATATCAAACGAAAATGGAGTGTAAATAACGGAATGCTTATAAATTTGAAAAAATTTTTAGTTTTATCTAGTGGTGTTATAGGTTGGTATTTTGGTGAAATAAATTCTCTATTATATGCACTTATTGCTTTTGTAACTATCGATTATGTTTCAGGTGTACTATTGGCTATTCTTGAAAAAAAATTATCAAGTGAAATTGGATTCAAAGGAATTTCCAAAAAAGTAATGCTATTTGTCTTAATCGGTTTAGGAAATATTATCGATCAATACATAATTGGATCGGGCAGCTCACTTAGGACAATGCTAATCATGTTTTACCTTTCTAATGAAGGTATTAGTATACTTGAAAATGCAACTAAGATAGGACTTCCGCTCCCGCAAAAACTCAAGGATATACTTTTGCAGCTTAGTAAAACCGATTAATAGTAAATGGAGGAAACAAAAAGAAAAATAAAAAAATTTTTTCCAATAGGGAGTTATTAAAAAGACCCCCTATTTTCTCTTTATATAGTAGAGGGGCAAAACAAGCTATCCTCTAGCCGGCCGGCCAAACAAAACATATAGAAAGGAGGTTTTACATTGGCTCAATATCAGTATTCTTTCTATGCATATCCGACTGATACAAAACCATCTGCTAGCTCTACGTTTTATGTGGATGATGGTGACGTGTCGGTAGTCATTTCAAATGCCCAAAGCGACGTATCGAACTGGACACTTGGATTAGTATTGTATAACCCGTATACTGGACATGCTACCGATCCTCATTCAGTGACTTCAAGTAACCCGTCTACCGTATTTACGGACATGATCGGTGCAAATTATCGACTACTTATGAGAAGTGTTTCTGAGTGGGTAAGAGGTACTGTCACCATCCAAACCAGTTAAATCGGCGTGGCATCCCAGAAAGCGGCCTGTTCACCTGTGGTGAACGGGCCGCTTCTGTGACTCCCCAAAACCACACTAAATCATTTATTATGTCTAACATACATCCAAGCATAATGACATTCCTTGTGGTCATCGGCTAATTCAAGTACTGCCGGAAACGTTAATCGAGAAATATTCAATTGAGTGGAACAGTAACCGCCAGTTGCGGTATATCTGGACAGTTACCTGTTACACCTTCTTCGTGGAGAATGAGTAAAACAGGTTCAATAACAATGGACTCTACGTTGTTTGATGGGGTTATGCAATGAATTGTAAAGTCCCAAATTTTTTCATTCCCGACCTCTTGAAAATGTTGGTGGTGAATGTCTGTGCTCTCCATGAATTGGTGATTTATGTCGAGAACATTAAAAAGCATTGGTACACCAAAAGAGTATTGAATATTAAAATCCGTTGGCACACCAAAAGAATTGTCAAGAGTCATAGTGCCTTTTGGTTTGCCATTTGCCTGTAACGTCTGGCGTAATTGCATCGAAATGTCGGTATATACCAGCCCTTTGCTTACCTTATTGGCGGTGAGCGTAATTCCATCGTAGGTAGCGCTTGAGTTCTCTGGAAATACAGTTTCAATAGCCTCATTTATCTCAGTACCAGAAACCGGAACAGATAACGTCCAGTTTCCTTCTACTGTACCAACCTGGTTAATAGTAATCGTCAACATAGCGTTCTGGGGTATCTGATCAGACGCCAGGAAATAATAAAGCTCACCGCGGTACATATTTGTCGATACCAATGAATCATCCGTCCCGGCGCTTTCAATTTTAAAACCAGAAAGCGGTGTACCATTCAGTTGAACACTATCAGGGATGTAAACGGGGGTAGTAATCTGTGGAGATTCTAAAGCCGGTTCGTACCCTTCCGGCACCTGAATGGCATAGATTATATCCAACCGCATGCCATCGTAATAGACTTTTGGTATAGAAACGGTAATTCCCTTGTCAGTTGCCGATGAATTAACATATGATGCATATTGATCGAGTTTTAAGTTATTAAACGAGTATAACTCACCAATAATCGGTACTTTTTGCAACATCTTAGCCATTACAGGTGAAACGAATCCTGAAACGCCAATCACCATAAGTACTAATATTGCGGCGACCCCATAAACGAGCGGCCGACGTTGCCAGGCCGCCTTTCCACGTGTGCGTCTGTGGCCCTGTTTTACTTGTTTCCATGTCATTTGAGATACATTTATACGGGCGGCATCTTCCATTAACGCCTTGCGGAATATGTCAGACATACTGAACCCCCCTCTTTGTCAACCCCGTTTTTTACTTCCTCATTTATCTCCCGGGCGAGAACACGTCGTGCACGATTCAGGCGATATTTGAGCTTTCCCAGTTTCCATCCGGCAACCTCGGCAGCCTCGGCCTCCGTATATCCAATAAAATGTACGAGGACAACGGCGGTTCTCTCGCCATATGAGAGATGCCTCATGGCCTCGTCAATGAGCATTCGGCGCTCAGCTTGCAAAATATCGTTGTTCTGGTTGGAAATACGAATCTCGTCAATGTCTATAACGGTTTTCCGTTTGCGCACTTTGTCCAATGCAGTATTTACCAAGATTCGGTAGAACCAGTTACGAAACGCCCGTACATCTTTCAGGTGTTGCCGGTGTACATAAAGTTTTATAAACGCATCCTGGGCGGCCTCCTCCGCATCGTGTTGATGCCTGAGAATCAGCCAGCAGGTTCGAACAGCCTGATCCCAGGCAAGCCGGAATAATTCCTCGTACGCTCGCTCATCTTTATGGCATACGCGCTGGATAATTTCCTCTGGTACATCCACTCGGTTCACTCCCTTTCTATAAGAATAGACGTTAGAAATGAAGAAATAGTAGGATGCAATTTAATTTTTTTTATTTGATTATTCCTTGTGTATGCAAATGACGAACTTGAACAATGAGTCAGGGAGCAAAAACAATGAACCTCCCCTGATTCACAAAATGAGCGGATTTCCCTTGGTACAACAATCAATTTCTTTCAGTGCTCTCTTTCTCTCGGTAGTTACCGGAGATAATACATGCAACTGCTCTTGCCGCCGTTTTCCCGCCACCTTTGCTCCTTGCGAATCTGGCCGCTTTTCACAAGGTCGGCAATCGCCCGCTTGACCGTACTGCGGGACAGCTTCAGCTTGGGTTACGACGAAGCCCATTCGGATCTAACAACATGGATCGTGGAAACAATTCACCGTTACCAGCCGAACACCATGTGGGAAGAGATGAATTGGAGAAATGTTTCTCAGCCAAGCTAAATGAGGATGAGAAAAAATAAATAAAAACTTTCTGAGATAGGGGGTTATTAAAATGACCCCCTATTTTCTCTTTATTTAGTAGAGGGCGAAATAGATAAATTTAACGGAGGTGGACCATGATGATTCCCTACACCTAGCACCTGCAACAATGACCTTGAGGAAGCCAGGATAATGGCTTGGTTTATAACCGGCCTGCGTCACGAAGCCATAAGACTGGCAAAGAAACACAAGCGGTTGCGGGAACATGAATTACTCATCCTCAACGACCTTATTAGTCAGGATGCAGAAGATGAGGTGACAGAGATGCTTGATACCATAGCTACTACCAATGATGTCCTTTTGGAAGTGGAAGATTCGGTATTTCTTCAGGAAGCGCTCTCGCTGCTGACGCCACAGCAACAAAAAGTCATTACGGCAACAGTCCTGGAAGGGCGACCGGAGAACGAGGCGGCTATAAGATTTGGGATGTCACAACCAGCGGTGCATCAGATGAAAGAGCGAGCGTTAAACAAGTTGAAAAAACATTTTGTCCTGGACAAGCCCACCGGCAAGTAGAGCCTTATCCAGGACAAGCAATCGTCCCGCACCCGAAGACAGGGAGTATGCTATTTTTATTTTACTCTTTCCTGGGATTTGGGTGCAACAAAAGATTAAATTTTTCAGGAGGGATTCGCATGGCTAATTCAGCGGATTGGGCATATAATGAGAGTACTGGTTACGGATATGTCTATGTTAACGGTGTTCTTGTAATAACTTTTAGGGTTGGCGCTGGGGGGTATTATACTGGCTATAGAGCGCAGTTAGCTGCTACCCGATTAAATGATGATGTTTTCTCTGATTCAGATAGGGACTTGGATTTCATTACTCCTGGATGGTCAGGAGATTATGTGGTATTGTCAGCTCAAGTTAGAAGAGGTGGTGGAACAACATATTTTTATGAGGATAATCATCCACCTATTAATGAGAATCTTTATAGTAGGTCAGTAAACCTTATTTGTACTGCAACAACGAATGATGCTACTTCATATGGCACAACTCAGGCAGCCTTAGCTCTTACTTGGGCGAGAAATATCCGTGCTGCTTTATCTAGCAGCGACTTAAATTGCCTTGGAACTCAGGTTAAATCTTCCAGACAACTTGTGTTTCCTACAGGGAACTATTCTGGAAATCGATCTGTAGCGGCAACTCACTATGGCGCGGGGGAATTAGTTATGAATCCCATGACTAGCAATGGGGAAATTTTCCATACATGTGATTTAACTATTGCAGCAGATCTAAATATTATACCAAGAAACAGATGGGTAAAAGTGACGTATGGTAGCAAAAGTATTATAGCTCGTTGTAATGATACTGCTCCTTCCGGCACAGTTGATTTATCTTATGGGGGAGTTAGTCAGGCATTAGGATATCCTGGTGGCGGTAATGTTACTATCTCAACTCCCTAAAGAGGGATAATAAATAACAAGCGCCACAAATATTTGTGGCGCTTGTTATTTATTATCCCTCTTCTAATTTTTTTTAGAGCTATAAATATACTCTTTCTTTGTGTAAAATGTCACCTTTGCCATTTGTATAAATATAATTATAAATTTCAACCCCTTCAGTATTTATATCGTGCGGAAGACGAGACATTTCTGTACGTAGAATAACCACAGTATCGTACCCTGCACTTTTTGGTTCTATCGTAACAAGTATATTATTTTCATCAGTTTTTATTGAATTAATGTTACTATATAAAGTAAGCATCATAACAGATTCAGAAACATCAAAATACGCGTTATCCTCCTTAGATTTAAATCTTTCCATACCTATTGCCTCACAAATTTTAGTCCCTTGACTATTTCCTGTTATAATAAAATAGTTTTGATCATACCAAGATTGCCAAAGATTTTTATCGATATCAGGTAACCATTGAAGCTTATTTTTTTGCCAAGTATCCGACCTTGCATATCTTGTAAAATTAACATATGAAGAATTAAGTTCATTTAATGAGTCGCTTTTTGCTGGTTCGGTACTGCTTGTTTTTATATTACTTGAACAACCAGAAGCGCCAATCAATATGGAAGCTGTAAAAAAGAATAGTAGAATAATGGATTTCCATTTACCTGACTTACTCATTAATATAGACGTCTCCTTTTGGTTTCACTTACTTTCGTCAAATTATTTTAGACATGTTATTCTCCAAAGTCAAACAAAAATGGAATTTTGCATTGGTTGAAATAGCCTGGAACAACCAAACATAGCTGCTGTTCAGGTGTAATTAATGTACATTAATTACACACTTAATCAAACAAATAAATTACTTTTCACATACATGTCATTATTAATTTACGATGGATTTGGTGAATATTATGAGTGATGGGAGCCATGCGTACGGAGTTGAGTGAGCCAGGGGCTCGGTAGAGAATGAGCCACTGTCACGGAACCAGATGAGCCATCGGCATGCAACATTTCTGAGGCCAATTCGGCAATGCGCTGGCGACGCTTCATGTCGCCCTCGTAGTCGAGCAATTTGCCGTTCCAGTAGTTGGCATACTCCTTGTATCCCCTGAAGATGAAGCCGACGTGGTGCTCCATGGGGAGTATGTAGGCCGGGAGTTGCTCCACGCCATGCCGGTACGCTTTCTCAAGGCGATGATGGCCGTCAATAAGGTTATAGCCCCGTGCTATCCAGTCCACAGGGTCGATGTCAGGATAAAATTCAAGTCTGTCAGGGGCGATCTCAGCAAGTATAATGGGCTGTGTCAAATCCGCCAGTTCTACGTACTCATCATCAGGGCCGTTCTCCTTACGCCAATCAGATACGGCAACAGAGACTTGCAGCAACTCATTTTTGTGCTCAGCCACATATGGAAGAAGTTGCTCAATGTTAAAGTGGAAATAGCCATTTGGGAACGTTTCGTCATAATCATTAGGCAGACGCGGCTCGAAGTTATCCGGAATTACCAGTTTCCTTGGATGTATCAGTTTCGGCCTTCTCATACTCTGATCGTTTCCTCCCTCAGGGCTGTCATCAGCATCTTACCATATTTCGGGCTGAAATGGCATGCCTTAGAATGGATTCATGTGCACAGCACAAATTCATTCTGAGGAGGTCATCACATGACGCCATACCGGGAGATCCTGAGGCTCCACAGCCAGGGAATCAGCCAGCGGAGCATTGCGGCAAGCTGCAACTGCTCCAGAAACACCGTGGCAAGGGCAATTGAGAAAGCCTATGAGCATAACCTCACTGCCCCTTTGCCAAAAGAATTTACCGATGAGAAACTGGGGGAATTATTCTATCCGAAAAAGCCCCTGACCCCATCAAACCGGCGGATGCCGGATTATGCATGCGTCCATAAGGAACTTGCCAGAAACGGGGTAACGCTCAGCCTTTTGTGGACGGAGTACTGCGCGGAGTGCAGGCAGTGCGGCGAAGTACCGTTCATGTACACACAGTTCTGCCACTACTACCGCGAGTACATCCGGAAGAACAAGGCCACCATGCATATTGACCGCAAGCCCGGCGAGATCATGGAAGTCGATTGGGCAGGCGATACGGCAACAGTCACTGACAGCACCGTTGGCAAAGAACTGCCTGCGTATATCTTTGTCGCTGTGCTGCCGTACAGTCAGTACGCTTATGCCGAAGCGTTTCTCAAGCAGGATCAGGAAGTCTGGGTATCTGCCCACGTCAACGCCTACAAGTACTTCGGCGGCGTCACAAGGATATTGGTCTGTGACAACCTCCGCACCGGCGTTGACCGCGTATCCAAAAGCGAAGTGGTCATCAACAGAACGTATCAGGAGCTGTCCGAGCACTATGGTACCGCAGAGTTATCCCTGCCCGAGTCAGAAAACCGCGGGATTATCTTCAAAACCGCATTATCTTCAAAATACGGCAGGACTACCTTCAATTGCAAGGCAGTACCGCTGTATTTTGAAGATAATAAATCAGCTTAATCCGCAGTACTCAAGCAGATACTGCTCCTTGCCCTTCCAATTTTTCTGTTTTGCAACTGTCTTACCAATGGTTCCTTCAAGATCAACAGACTCTAATGCCTTTGTGATGGTTTCTTCGTCAGAATAGGAATAAACACTCGTTGTTTCAATACTGCTGTGGCCAAGGAAGTCTCTTATGTAAGAGATAGGAATCCCTTTTTTATGCATCGCCATTGCAATGCTGTGCCTGAACATATGTGCATGCAGACCTTCCGGAAAAGCAGTATCGGCTTCATGTGCGCGTTTTCCATATTTCTTAAGGAAATAATCGACTGTTCCAGGTTGCATCTGTGTTTTTTGTGAATCATGTATGGTGTAGAACAGGAAAGCATCCATAGAATTGCTTTTATGAAATCCTGCAAGATAGGAATTCAGGTGCTTTACCGTTGATCCAAGAAGCGGGACATACCTTGTTTTATTCCCTTTGCCATGGATTCTGACCCGTACACTGGTATCGCCGCGGATGATACAGTTCAACCGTAAGTCAAGTAATTCCTGAATTCTCGCACCCGTTTCATAAGCAAAGATCATGAAAAAACGGTCACGCCTGCCAAGCCTTGTTGTCATGTCGGGCAATGAGAATAAAAGTTTCAGCTGTTCCTGTGTCAGATACTCGACGCACGGCTGCTTAACGCCCTTGAATGCGTGGATGCTGGCAACATCAAGATATACCGGCATCAGTTCCATGTCTTCCTCACTACAGTATTTCAGAAAGGATTTAATGGCTGACAGCCTCAAGTTAAGTGTCTGAGCGGAATTCTTCTGGGTGTTCTTAAGCCACATCAGGAAATCATAAATGCCGCTCCTTGAAAAACAGAAAAAGTCCATCCGATCAAAGCTGATGCTTTTTCCCTCACGCAGATAATTCCGCAGAAGATTTAATGATTGCCGGTAAGCTCTGGCTGTCTTGTCGCTGAAGTTCCTTTTTGTTATGAGATAATCGGTCAGAAAGTCGCGCAGCAACTGGTAAAAATGCATTTCATTCCGCTTCATGATGCACCTCCGGCAGGATGGCATCATTCACTGAAGAAAGCCGTTTTTCCATTTCAGGGTAAAAATCTTCCACAAGGGAAAGATAATAATCCGTATCAGCATAGTTGGAGTGCCCCATATATTCGCTCAAGTAAGGATAAAGGGCGTTTATCTCCTGACCTTCCTTTACCCACTGATTCAGTCGGTGAACCGCGTACCCATGCCGGAAGTCATGAACTCTTGCTGGATTTCCTGTAATTGCACCAGATTCAGGCAGTTTATCCCAGAACTCATGAAACCAGTAGTCAAGTATTGATTTATTAAAACAGTTTCCGTTTTTGTTGGGGAAAAACACCTGTCTGTCTGGAAACATGGATTTCATGATAGAATCATACTCTCTGCATACTTCCTGCAGATCTTCGCTCATGTATACGATCCTGGCTTTCCAGCCTTTGGATTCCCGGACTGATATCTTTCCTGTTTCAAGGTCAACATCCTCTTTTTTCAGCAGGCGTGCTTCCGAGGATCGCAACCCGCAGCAGTACAGCATGCGGAAAATGACCGGTATGACATACCTCCTGGTCGGAGAAAACGGTGAAGGAGGGCAGTGGTCAATGGCATTGAAAAAGGATTTCAACTCGGCGGTCGTATAAATATGGGCCTCATACTTAACCTGCCTATCCGGGATGTGACCGGGAATGACATAAACATCGTATCCAAGCCCTTTCATGTATTTACCAAACTGCCTTACCGGAGTAACCCTCCTTAAAAGGCCGTTTGGATGCTCTCCAGGCTTTGACTGGATCCAGGCAGAGCACATTTCCCGTGTGATTGTGCTTTCTCCAGGGAACTTCTCAGCCGCAAGTAAATCAAAGTGATACAGTATTCGGGCTGAAGACTGGTAAGGATAACCCGATGCTCGTTTCTGGCTGATAAAGTCTTTAATGCAGGTACCAAGGAGACTTTTAAATGTATAATCAGTCATCAAGAAGCACCTCCCCTCCATGAAACCCTGCCTATCACGGACAGATTCAGCGCGCACATCCGGAGCATGGATTCCTCCATGGACAGATAAGGCTTGTCAGATTCCTTTGAGGTGTGTCCAAGTGCATCGGTAATGACCTGGTGAGGTACTTTAGCAGCCAGAAGTTTATGTACCATGGAATACCGAAAAAGGTGCACGCCCGTAGCAGTACCGTTTACCGGCTTAATCCCCAGGTAGCCAAGCAGTCTGGAACAGGTTGAGTAAACAGAAGTCAGTTTATTGTAAGGTGCCTGTTTCCGTAAAAATATATATGGGTAATGGTCGGCTCGTTTCGGTCTCTCATTCAGAATGTAATCCATCAGTGCGTTGCCTACATCCGGGAGCAATGGCAGTACGAGAGGCCCGCCAGTCTTTTTCTGGATCAGCCTGATTTTATCATTCCGCCAGTCAATCCCCTGAAAAGTGAGATTGCAGATATCACAATCACGCAATCCCAGATGCATAGCAAGAAGGATTACTGCTTTTGTGCGTTTAGACTCTTTAGCCAGTTGTGCAACCAGTTTTGCCTGATCTTTTTCAGAAATATATGCGGCAACCGAGCCCCGCTGTACAAAGCCTCCCATTACAATGCCGGACAAATCCTTTCTGATCAGGCCGGCTGCATGAAAGAATACCAACAGTGAACGCAGGATTGGAAGTATGGTTGCCATGCTTCGTCTATTGCAGATGCCTGCAAATTTTGTAATGACAAGATGAATCTTTTCGGGTGAAAGAGACAGTAAATCTTTCGGTGTTTCTATCCCAGTGAACTCCACGGTTTTTCGGAATACATAATCGTGCAGGTCGATTGTGGATCTGCTGAGGTTGCGCTGCTCCAGCGACTCAAGGTACTGTGAACGAATGGATTCTGCCTCCAAGCTGTTGCAGCTGGCATCTCGGCTGATCCTTCTCCAAAGGAAGCGACCTGTATTTGCAACTTCTATCAAGACATGTGCCGCCTTACGGTTAATTTTCCACTTCCATTCCTTCATGGATCCTTTATTACGCAGGTTGTTTATTTCTTGGATGAAGTATTTCATCAATGTTTCATCATATCCAGAGACACCAGCATCATAAAAATAGCGCCGTATGTCCATCCAGGAATGCTTGTATTGCCCGATAGTAGAATCCGTGAGATTAAGGTATCTCATTTCAATCTCAGCCTTGACAATGAGGTGATCAATACGCACGTCTGCTGCTCTCGGGAACTCCCGGCCCTGAAAAAACTCATGGACTTCTGCAGCATCCGGCATGGGTGGTTCGTTGAATGGTATGCCGTGTTCATCTCGGGCTTGTGTACATGCTAATGCGTCAACCAGTCTTACGCAGCGAACATGCAGTGCATGGCGTTCCGGCGAACCATTGTCATCTGTAATGAATGCATCATACAACTTAGCGCATGGTTCCGTAATGCCAAGCAATTTAGCACACTTTACCATCTGGTTGAAGTAGCGACGTCTGGACTCCCAAGTTTCATTAGCAAGTTCAGATTTCAACCGCTTCAAAATGGTATTGATGACAGTTTCCAGTTTTGTCATATGTTATCCTCCTTCTGGCCTGTGTCAGGCTGTCTAAAGGATAACTCTATATGGATTATTATCTTTAATTTCATGCTATTGACCGGCTGTATGCTTAAGCAGTTCTGCTGATTTTGAAGATAATGCGGTTTTGAAGATAATGCTTTTTATCATAAATTTATGATAAAAAGCATAAAAGCTCTGTTGAGGCTGCTGTCGGCAATGTGTCCACATGGGTCATCGCGGCGCTGAGAAAACAGACATTCTTTTCCCTGCACGAACTCAATCAGGCGATGCGGGAGAAACTGCGGGAATTCAACAACAAGCCTTTTCAGAAAAAACAGGGCAGCCGCAAAAGTGAATTCCTCGAAAATGAAAAAGACTATCTGCTCCCATTACCGGCAACGCCCTATGAGCTGGCATCGTGGAAGATTGCTGCTGTTATGTTCAACAGCCATATCTCCGTGGACAAGCAGAATTATTCCGTTCCCTTTGAGTATATAAAGCAAAAAGCCGAAGTGCGGATGACAAAGAGCACGATAGAGGTTTTCTATGGCGGCAACAGGATATGTTCCCACCCAAGGCTGCACGGACGCTCTAATCAATACAGCACCGTCAGTGAGCACATGCCTGAAAACCAGCAGAAATATGTGGAGTGGACTTCCGAGCGTTTTGTCTCGTGGGCTGAACGCATCGGCGAAAATACGACCGTGGTCATAAAGCACTTGCTGTCATACCACAAGGTACCTCAACAGGGATACAAGACGTGCATGGCACTTTTAAAGCTCGGCGACAAATATTCCGTGATCCGACTTGAGGCCGCCTGCAAAAAAGCCCTGTTCTACACCTCCACTCCCAGCTTCAAAAACATCCAGACGATTCTGGCCAATGGCCAGGACAAGCTCTCCGACGAGCCTGTCAGAAAAACACCCTCTGTTGAATACAGCTTCACAAGAGGCGCGGATTATTATGATCGGAGGGGATAAATGATGCTGGACATGACCACCGTCAATAAGCTCAATGAGATGCGTATAACAGCCATGGCCCGTGCGTTTACGGAACAGCTCAGCGACCCTCAGTACAACGAGATGTCTTTTGAAGAACGCTTCGGGCTCCTTGTGGACATAGAATGGAGTCGCCGCAAAAACAACCAGCTTACCCGGCTCCTGAAGAACGCCTGTATACAGGATAGTAACGCCTGTATTGAGAATACCCGCTATGACGTGGATAGGAAGCTGGACAAGTCCCAGATATTGAGGCTGGCGACGAACAACTACATCGCTGAAAAGAGGAATATCATCATTCTTGGTGCAACAGGCGCGGGCAAGTCGTTCATGGGAAACGCGTTCGCTGTCGCAGCCTGCCGCGGGTTGTATACCACAAGGTGCGTTCGGCTTCCGGATTTGCTGGACGAGCTTGCTATCTCCCGGGGCGAGGGAACTTTCCGAAAAACGATGAAGGCTTACAAGAAGGTGGCCTTGTTGGTCATTGACGAGTGGCTCCTCTCGCCGCTGAAAGACGTTGAGGCGCAGAACCTGCTCGAAATCATTGAGGCAAGGCACCAGACCTGCTCGACTATATTCGTCTCTCAATACTCGCCGGCCGGATGGCGGGCGCAGATCGGCGAGGGGGCTATTGCCGAGGCCGTGCTGGACAGGATAATCCATAATTCCCATACAATTTTCATAGATGGGAAAATCTCCATGCGTGAACGGTTCGCCCTGGAACGGCAGAACAATCTTTAAGAAAACACAGGGGTGTGGGGGATTAACCTCCCCCGCATATTCCCACAAGGTGGCTAACCGGTCACCGTGACGGCGGCTCATTTTGCCACGCACGAGTGGCTCACTCACCTCCGCACGAGTGGCTCACTCGGGACGAAATATGCATTTGGTTTAAAAGATATAAAAAAGTTAACCAATAAACAGCATCAGTAAAAATCAGCAAACTTCAAGCATAGACAGCACCTCCCTTAGACAAGATTAGGTTTTTTCAAAGCAATATTGCAAAAATCAGCCAAATCATACTTATCCAGCTCTTGATTTTTCTGTGAGCATTTACAGGATTCAGAAGAGAAATATTTCCCTATATAATGTATAAGACAATTCTTAAGATATTTTGCAACACTTTCATTACACTTCTTTACGCTTTTTCAATCGGGTTCCTGAGCTTCAGATATGACACTGACTTCCAGCCCGCCATATGCTGGACGGGGGGCAATCCTGGACAAAGTTTTATATAAAGCCGCCAGAAAGATTCGACGCATATAGCAAGATACCCCTTTCCCCGGTTTTTGACCGGAGCCAACGGGCTTTTTCCCATACTGCTGAGTAAAGACGGTGCGAGCGATGTCGTTGGAACAATTTATTGACAAGCGACAATTACGGCAAAACGTGGGCATACGATTAACATACGATGATTTTAAAAGCGGCACCTGAAGGAAGCAGCAAAAACGACTGGACCACCAAAAAGCCTGTGGATTATCTACATATACCTGATACGGCGGAGGTGATCCCCTTTACGCTAAAGTTTAGAGATAGATTGTTGTTCTTTCTCTACCGTTAAAAAATTTTTAAGTGAGAGGTTCCCGCAGGGTTCATCATGCCCCTTCCCTGAGTTCACCGAATGGATAGACTTCCCCCTTGGTGTAACGATAGATTTTTTAAGGGTTCTCCATCTTCCGGCAGCTTATCGCACATAATAAATGCAACTGCTCTTGCCGTGTCGATCTGCCGGTCGTCGAATTCCTTGTAGGTTCGGAAAAAAGCTCCAAGCTAAACGTCGACCGGCTGATGCTCAGCCAGCAGCAGGGCTTTATGTCTTTCCACTGGTGTTTATCATTGTAAACGATTACCTATTGAAGAATTTCCCTCGTTATGGTAAGTTCTATCCAATGAACCAAAAATGAGGGTATGATGGCTTTTGGGAGTTAGAAATAAAAAGAGGTTTTTGGCAAAATGATACAACTCAATAAGGGAATCATAATTGCTATTGTCTCGGCGCTCATTATTGGAGGTGGCGTTTATTATTCGGTTAACAAGGAAGCTAAATTTACTACCCCTCCTGCTCCAATACCAAGCATACAAACCAACCCTATAGAAGAAAAAATCCACATTGTTAATAATAGTAGCGAAGCAGGCCCAGGGCCTTTGACAAAAGAAAATGTGTCGCTTGCCGGTATACATATTGGCGATTCACAAGAACAAGTATTTAAGCTCTATGGTGAGCCAACCAAGAAAGAACAGTTTCATTCAACGCCATTTCATGGATGGATTCATGGATGGAACTATGAGGAGTTGGGTTTATTTGTATCATTCTATAGAAAGAATGAGTTTGAACCTATTCAGGGTGTAGTTGATGTACTGGTTTCAGTACCTTCTACGCTCCATACTAATAAAGGAATTGGGATCGGGGATTCTATTGAAAAGATTGTAGACAATTACGATTCTGTCAATGGGAGTAAGATTCACGATCCTGATAATTATCGAGATATTTGGATTAATGGAGCTAATAAGTTCAGTATAGAAAACTCAAACGATTTCTATTATTATCCCACACTAAGGGCTAATTTACAAAATGAGCATGTTATCCGTATAGAATTATCGAATATTTAAGGTTTGTTAAGATGTTTAAAATAATGATAATCAGAAGGTTAAAGTGCTTAATTGAGAGAAAGGAAGAAAATATAAATGAAGAGAACCATTAAAACAACAGTTGTTTTTTTGCTGATAACCACCTTATTAATTTTGGTGGGTTGCAGTAAATCAAAAGCAGTTCCGGTTAATCCCATTCAGCAGGATGATTCCAATTTACCTCAAGTCAACATCGATGCGTTTAGG
Source organism: Pelotomaculum sp. FP (assembly GCF_004369245.1). Classification (NCBI taxonomy): domain Bacteria; kingdom Bacillati; phylum Bacillota; class Clostridia; order Eubacteriales; family Desulfotomaculaceae; genus Pelotomaculum; species Pelotomaculum sp. FP. Next base: position 58,779 of record NZ_QFGB01000021.1, read on the forward strand.
GGTCAGGGGCGGCTGGCATTTGTTTGGAACGGCCTTCTTTATGTCCTGGACGGGGATAAATGCACCCTCACAAAGCAAAACGATGCCGGTCAGGTCAGGTGGCCAAAGTGGTCCCCTGACGGACAATGGTTGGCATACATTCGTTACAGTGATAACCAGATGAACGACGGTAAACTCTTGATCGTCAGCACTGACGGAAGCAAGTCGCATGAAGTCACCGGTTTATCATCGCCGGTTAATAATTCAAATGGAATCTCCTGGTTGCCAACTTCTGATGTGCTTGTTGTTAAACCCGAAGGACAGGGATTATATATGGTCCGCCCAGGCGAAACCCCTCGTAAAGTTAACGATTATCCGGGTTTTTTGTCACCGGACGGCAAAACCATGGCTTATGTGAAAACATTGCCCTATGATGACAAATATCCAGAAAAACGTAGCGATGCCCTGTACGTTCCGTTAGAAGGTGGGGAGCCGGTTCAATTATATTTCGCCAAAGAAGCCGGAATACATTTTGCAGGATGGTGGCCTGATCATAAAGGGTTACTTTTCCGGATAGCCCCTCATCATTCGGCTTCGATCATGTCCGATGGAACGGGACTCTACAGTTTGCCGCTAACTGGCGGAGAACCACGGCTGCTTACAACTTCCTTAAAACATCCGGAGTGGCTGTCCTGGTCGCCCGATGGAAGCGAACTTCTTGCCGTTAAGGGTACCGGGCGGGAGATTTGGCAGAACAAGTCGCTTGTAGTATGCGATGTAAAAACAGGGAAAAACACTGATTTACCTCAGAGACCCAACACAGTATCTCTTGATCCGGATTGGTCCCCCGACGGGAAAAACATCGCATACGTGGAGGCTGTTGAACGGAAAGATATTAAAAACACCGAGGGATTCACCGTCTGGGAGCAGACACGAACCCTTTGGGTCGCGGACGCCGATGGTAAAAATACCCGACAGATAAATGAGGCCGGAACAGGAATCAGCCGCCCGCTTTGGTCCCGCGATGGATCTCATATTATTTACCTGAAGGATAATTCCATCTGGTTGGTCAATATCAATGGTGAAAGCCCGGTGAAACTCGTTGGGCCTTTTCCCGATGCTCCCAACTCTCAAGGCTATTATGGTTATGTTTCCTGGTCTAATATTTTAGCCTTGTATAGGCAGTAATCGAATCGTTCTTGTTCAGCGCCATCCGCCCACTTACAATTAAGCACGTATATTATTGAGCTACGGACAAAGTTATCATTTTTGTTCTATTAACGTACTATAATTGCTATTTTTTGTTTTTGTTGCGTAAAGGAAAGGTTATGAAATTTAATAAAAACAAAACGTAAGCAGTGAGCAACATTTGCTGCACATAATTAGGCGTTGCTGAAAAGCATGCACTAAATGGTATAATCTTGTAAAGCAATCTAATCGGATCGGAAAGGATTGATAACAGTGAGAAAAATAGTCGTGCTGTTATTTGCATTTTGCATTATAGTTGTACCCTCAGCTTATGCGGCCGATGCCGAATATCGCTTTACGCATAACGACCACGATACATTAATTATCGGTAAAATTACGGAACTTAGTAATGAAACTATAGTTATACAAGCGGTAGACTATATTGTCAGCGCAAGGGATTTAAACGTCAATGCCAAGAAAAAACAGCTCCGTCCTGAGGTTGTAAAGCTGACAAGCGACAGTGTAAAGCAATTTAATGAAGTCATTCAGCCGGGCATCTTGTCAAAGCTTGGTGTTGGTGACAGTGTTGTCACCTCTTTAAACAAAAAAGGTGATAAATACAGCATTGCGTGGGGGCTTTTCAAAGCGGACAGTACCGATTACAAAACGCTTTCGGTTGAAGCATATAACGGCATGCAGTCCGCCATGATTAAGGATTTCATAAACAGTGGTGGAAAATATACGGAGTTTGCCTTCGACGGACAGACTAACACAGTGTACAGGATTGAAACCGGTGAAGATAACACACAAAAGAGAGCCGTAATTTATCAAGGCACGGGAGGTACTGAGAATTTGGCTGCTATTGACAATAATACTCCAAATGAGCTTTCGACAACTTTAAAAACAAATTATACCCAATATATAGCTTATGGTATTACAGGAGCGATAATATTGGTATTATTGTTCAATATAATCTCAAAAAAACATAGCCGACGTGAAAATATTGAGTAGGACGTTGGAATATCTTATTACCTGAGCATTATGTGTTATACTCCACTTTTGCTTTGTCTTCTTGCGTACCTTGGTATTACATCCCTTTATTTTTTCCTGATCATACCATATCAATAATGCGACAAGCAAGAACCGTCCCCTGTCGCATGTCGCACTGTGTCGAAGACAAAGAAACACGGCGGCTTTGACTTTATTTCAAAACCGCCGTTTGGCTACGTTATACTATTTTGGGCAAAGCTATTCAGCCGCCGCAACAACGGTTTTTTTTATTTTCGTTGGGGCGGTGGGTATGTTACTATTCTGTTTTTATCCCGGTACATCAGGCCAATTTGGCCCGATGTTACTTCATCTATTGGTGCTAAGGCTGACTACGCAGTAATGCTTATTTTCTGCGTCTTGGTGATTAAGGTTAGATTACTTTAGCAATCATTTGAATAAGATTATAATACTTTCCGTTTTCCGCTTCCCTCATTTTTATATCTTCCTCGATACCTTGCCAATAGCTGGTATGCCATTCATCCCACGACTGTTTACAGCATAGCATTTCACGAATGTCCACAATTTCTATGCCCTCTGCTTTCTTCCACAAATCTTTCCACCAATCAAGAGAATGAATAGTCCTTGCCACCTCATCATTCCAAAACGGCTTCATTTCATCAGGGACATTTTCCCCAAATTCATACTTTATGCCGGGAATAGCGATGGCGATATAGCCGCCCTTTTTCACAAAAGGAATGAGCGACGGGAGCATTTGCTCCGTATCACCGAAATGATGGTAAGCACCTACGGTGAACAACAAGTCAAAATATCCATTTGCGAAAGGCAGCCCTTTGGTCGCATCCACGGAAATCGGAACGACCTTATCATCAATCCCGATAGATTGGAAACGCTCATAGTTTTCCGTCGGCGAAATCCAAAGGTCAGCGGCGAAAACGCTCACGCCCCATTTCTCTACCAAAAAGAGCGTGGAAAGCCCACAGCCGCAACCTAAGTCAAGCACACGCATATTAGGCTCGATATTCAGATATGAAGTCATTTCTTCTGATAACCGCATGGCATTTGGCCCCATCATTGTGGTTTTCATGTACTCAACATTTTTATCATTGGACATAAACTGGTTTGTAAATGGATACATGGTATTCTTCCTTTCTAATTTTTACCTTATATCTCTTAATCATAATTCGATTATACCCTACTTCTTTTACAAAGGCTCCCTACTAAACGATACAGAAACATCCTCAAAGGTCTTTGACAGGTTTCCCGTATAAATCTGCAACTCCCGCATACCGGGCGTATCAATGACGATACCGCCGCTCGGCAATAGAAACAGTTGCCGGTGCGTAGTCGTGTGTCGGCCCGCAATGACCTGTCCGGAATTTTCCGTACCGGCAGCTTGCCGCGCTAAAACGCTTTGGCGGCGCAGAATATGATGGATAACGGCGTTGCCTGTGCTTCCGTTCACTCGGTCAATCATCACCCAATCCCCAACGGCGGGGAAACTGGTTTGATTGTCTGCGTGGTAGGCTAACTTTCCAGAAACGCTCGCGCCGATTTCGCCTTGTTCGCAGATAACTCTGTATAAATCACGGTGTTGCTCGGTAACTCGCGCAACAAACAGGTCTGCATACATTGTGGCTTCCTGTTCAAATCTCTCGTTTAGTCCATAGTTTTTCAAATTGGTAGTCAATGGTTCCAAATCCTTTCGCAAAGTGAGAGTGTCCCGTATACCATTGCGACAATAAAAAAAGCGCAGTTACCCACTGCGCTACAAACCAAAGAAAAGAAGGTGTCGGATAAACACTTCTTCGATCATTCCGCAAGGCATTTGGGTACACAAAATAAGCAGGTTAAAAATCCCGCTTCTGTGATACAAATGATTACCTTATCGGACGACCGACATCAACACACCTCTTTATTTGAAATATAAACTCATCTTTGACAGTTAAAAAATATAAAAAGCTTGAAAGCCCTGTGTTTGCAAGGTGTTCAAGCTTTTTTGTATTTTAAAAAAGTGAGTAATTTTTTTATTTCTTAGTAGTGGTCAAAATTTTTTTC
>NZ_QFGB01000022.1:0-61681 GCF_004369245.1 Pelotomaculum sp. FP
CTGACCGGTACTAATAGGTCGAGGGCTTGACCTAAAACAGCAACTAAAACATTGTAACTCCTACGCTGTACAGTTTTGAGAGAACATCTCAACTAAAACGATAAATATTTCTGGTGACAATGTCGGAGGGGGTACACCCGTTCCCATCCCGAACACGGCAGTTAAGCCCTCCTGAGCCAATGGTACTTGGGACGTCGGTCCCTGGGAGAGTAGGTCGTCGCCAGATTAATTTTAAGCCTCATGGTCAAACAACCATGAGGTTAATTATTTTCTGACGTCCCACGTCCCACATCCCATATCGCTGCCATCGACCGATTTCGCAAAAGTAGTGGGGGGCTAAAGGGATTTAGTCAGACTTTCTAGAAATTCTTTTAGAGTAATATAATAGTATTGGCTAACGCGCTAGGTGAGTGTACATGGATAAGAGGATTGTGGTTTGTGACCTTGAAACAACCGGTCTGGATCCTAAATTTGATAACATCATCGAGGTGGGTCTGGTAAGCCTGGAGATGGGAGAGGTCACGGGAAAATTTCAAACGCTGATAAATCCCGGCCGGTCACTGCCGCTCAAGGTAAAAAGGCTCACCGGTCTGGATGACTCAGATCTCGTTCAAGCTCCGGACATTGATGCCCTGCTGCCTCAGATACTCGATTTTATTGGTGAAAGTCCTATTGCGGGGCACAATGTCCAGTTTGACTTGGGCTTTCTTGCTTCTGCCCGGGGAGTGCCATTTGCAAACAATTCTTACGATACGCTCGAACTTGCTCGCCTGGTTGCCCCTTTTGCTGCCAGTTACCGTCTGGAATCCCTTTGCAATGAATTTGATATAAATTTAGGAGCCAGTCACAGGGCTTTAGACGACGCCCTGGCAACTGCACGCCTGCTTGTGCTGATGTTAAAATTAGCTGGTCAGCTGGAACTTGGTGTATTAATGCAGGTGGCCAAGCTATTACTGGAGGCAGCCTCCGGTTGGAACGGCGCCTTTAATGATTTGGTCAAGGAGCGTTTGAAAAGTTTTCCCGATAAAAAAATTTCTACCCAGGCTTATTGGTCTCGTGGACATGGCGGGGATGGTAAAAACATCACCGCCCGTAAGGACAATTATCCCGGGAGACAAAAAGAAACCTTGGAAGAGAGCGACATCAGGTACTTATTTGGACCGGATGGCCCTTTTGCAGAGGTTCTACCCACTTATGAATACCGCTCTCAGCAGGAGGTTATGGCCTGTTGTGCGGCAGCAGCTCTTAACGATGAACGGTACCTTTTAATGGAGGCAGGGACCGGTGTGGGTAAATCTATGGCTTACCTGGTTCCGGCTGTGCTGTGGTGCATCAAGAATAAAGAGAGGGTGTTGGTGGCCACCCATACGATTAACCTACAGGAGCAGCTCTGGTTTAAGGATATCCCGGTACTGGCCGAAGTCATCAGCAAACCGTTTCGGGCGGCGCTGGCCAAGGGACGGCAGAATTATGTCTGCCTGCGCAGGTGGTTAACATCACTGGAAAGCCAACATCAGCCGGAAGAGGCCGCATTTTATGCCCGTGTGCTGGTTTGGTTGACGAACACCGGTGCCGGCGACAAAAGTGAATTGAATATTATCGGGGGTGAGGAAGACCTCTGGTTGGGTATTTGTGGAGAGGCGGAAGGTTGTCTGGGGATGCGTTGTCCCTATCAGAAGGACTGTTTTGTCCAAAAGGCCAGGAGAGCAGCGGAGGAGGCCGACCTGATTATTACCAACCACTCACTGCTCTTTGCCGATGTAAAGGCGGAAAACAGGGTACTCCCCGCATACGGGCCGCTCATAATAGATGAGGCGCACCACCTGGAAGAATCTGCGACAGCCCACCTGGGAATGCAGTTTGCCCAAGGTATGTTTAACCGTTGGTTGGGTATCGCAGGCAAGACCATGGCCAGGTTTGCCGAAAAAGCTCCGCCCGGTGACTGGGCAAGATGGTCGGAGAACCTGAAAAAATCCCAGGAAACCAGGGTTGAAGCGGCAGAATCAATGCGCCTTTTTTATAAACTGTTAGGAGAGTCCATAGCAGTAAGTATTTCGCCGGCTGACAACGAGTATGGGAGAGTTTCCACAAGGCTGCCTTGCCGCGATCCAAACTATGGTGAGGTGGTTGTCTGCGGCGGCAAATGCATCGAGGTACTGCGCCGCTTGACGGACGATATGAAGCAATGTGTCGAGCTCATGGAAACTTGGGCCATCACCGAAGAGTCCTGGGCGGGATATGCGCGTGATCTTGGGCAAATTGTCCACTCCGGCGAGAGTATGGTAGATGACTTTGAGTTTATCCTGGAAGGTCGCGACGAAGATTTCGTATACTGGGTAGATATGGCCTTTTCCGTACGCTGGGGAGTCAGGTACTGTACGCTGATGGCTGCTCCTATTGATGTGGGCGCCATGCTGTATGAACGCTTATTTAAAAACAAAAACACGGTAATAATGACTTCAGCCACAATTACTGTCAACGGGAGCTATGACCATTTTATTGAACGGACCGGCCTGCGTTATATCCAAAGGGAAAACCTGGTTACCTCAAATTTTGATTCACCTTTTGCCTATGACCACCAGGCACTGTTGTGTATCAACCGTGATCTCCCCGTACAGGGCGCTGTGGCAGATAATGTCTATATGGAGAGCCTGGAACATACAATTTATAAGCTGGTTGAAGTAACTGGCGGAAGGACCCTGGTTCTTTTTACCTCCCACCGGACTTTAAGGGAGGTCTATCAGCGGTTGAAACCGAAACTGGAGACCCTGGGTGTGTGCCTGTTGGGGCATGGACTGGACGGCAGCAGGTCCAGGATATTGGAGGAGTTTAAACAGGACAGCCGAACCGTTCTATTTGGAGCTTTCAGTTTTTGGGAGGGAGTGGACGTTCCTGGTGAGGCGCTTACCTGTGTGGTGATCGTGAAATTGCCGTTTATGTCGCCTTCGGTTCCAATTATAGAAGCCCGTTTGGAGGATTTAGCCAGAAAAGAAAGGGATGGTTTTCGGTTGCTCAGCGTACCGCAGGCTGTGATCCGCTTCAAACAGGGTTTTGGCAGGCTGATCCGGAGCTGCAGCGACAGGGGCTTCGTGGTTGTTCTTGACGGGCGAATTCTCAACAAGAGCTACGGCAGACAATTTTTACGTTCACTTCCTGTGAAAAACCACATAAGAGGTAGTATTGATATGATCATCACAAAAATGTCGGAATGGATTAATTCTGACAACACTACTAATACCTGGTAAAGTCTGTTTAAAAATATTTGGCACATTCACACACAGCCCGAAATAAACTATTATCAGTGAACGTTTAAGAAGGGATGTGAATAATTTGCGTGTATATTTTGTAAAACTTCCGTCTTTTTTGAGAGCTTTTCTGATGAAAATTATAAAATAATGTCCCCGGCAGGCGTAATGTCTGCCCTTTATTTTTGCTGCAGGTTGTCAAAATAATAGAGATAACAAGAAAAGTGTTTTTTTTATCACGATAAAGCCCGTAGACTTTTTATTAGTTCTACATATAGTTATTAGTTTTACATATAGATGAACTATTGTAAAAGAAATAATAAATATGATAGAATATCACCAGAGCACATGAGTTTAGTAATAAATTGATCTGTATACACTAAAAATATCTAGGGATTGAATAAAATGATCAAAGTCGAGATTTCTGAAGATGCCAGGGACTATATTCTCAAAACGTCTGATACCATTACTGTGGACCTGGTAATAATGAGCGGTTGCTTTGGCGCCACCAATGAGCCTCTGGTGTCCATAGGTGAACCGTCCGTACTTGAAAATTATGACGAAGTTATTGCTGACGGAATTAAGGTATACTTTTTTAAGGGGGCCGTTAGCGCACCAGATGGAATCAGGATATATCTGGAGGGTAATAGATTGGTATATCAGAGCTTGCAGATCGAAGGGCTGATCTATGAATTTACCCCGCTTCCATCATAGAACCTGCCGATAACAACAAAAGGGCAGTTGAACCTTCTTGATACAAGGGGGGCTAACTGCTCTTTTTTGATAGCAATATTGTCAGTGTCATCTTAACAGATGCGCGGCAGCAGTTCACCGGAAGCAATATCAATTATCCGTGTACTGCCAATATAGGTCCGTAGCGCAACTCTTCTTGTCTTATCTGTAACTTCACCGATTATAACCGCATCTTTACCATATTCGTGACCGTGTAGGACCTCCAGTATATTATCTGCTGCACTTGCTGCAACAATCGCGATAAACTTACCTTCATTGGCCAGATGCAAGGGATCCAGTCCCAATAATTCACAACTGGCTTTAACCTGGGGTTTGAAGGGTAAGCTTGACTCATCTATGAGCATGCCGGCATTACTACTGCCGGCTATCTCATTGAGGGATGAGGCGACACCTCCACGGGTTGGGTCGCGCAGGACATGAATATCATTGCCAAAACGCAGCAGTTCCTTGACCAGACCGTTTAACGGCGCGCAGTCACTTCTTAAATCTGCTTTGAAGCTTAATCCCTCACGCAAGCTGAGAATAGTCATCCCGTGGTCGCCTATTGTCCCTGAAATAATTACTTTATCACCGGGTTGCGCATTTTCAGCTGATATATTCAATTTTTCGTCGACAATACCGATGCCGGCGGTATTAATATAGATACCGTCAGCAGCTCCCCTGCCGACCACCTTCGTATCACCGGTCGCGATTTGTACCTCTGCCGTACTTGCAGCTTCGGCCATGGCGCGTACAATATCCTCTAATTCGACGATAGATAAACCTTCTTCAATAATGAACCCAACGCTCAAGTAAAGCGGCAGGGCGCCCCGCATAGCCAAATCGTTGACTGTGCCGCATACCGCCAGTTTTCCTATATTGCCGCCGGGGAAAAAGCGCGGTGTAACGACATATGAGTCAGTAGTGAAAGCAATTTTACGCTGCGGCAACATTACAGTGGCGGCATCCTCCAGGGCGTTTAAAATGGGGTTGCCAAAATACTTTAGAAATAAATTACTGATCAATTGTTGTGAAAGTCTTCCGCCGCCACCATGACCGATCATTATTCTATCCACAAAAATTCTTCCTTTCAAAGTAAGGGGACATTCCTTTTCGGTAGTCCCTTTTTCACAAATTAAGGTGATATCTTTCACTGTAAGGATTAAAAATAATGTCAGGCTATAATTTAATATCGTTATTCCCTGTATCTGTAATGAGCGGCACATGAACCCTCGCTGGAAACCATGCATGGTCCGATAGGATTTTCCGGTGTACAAGCAACACCAAACATTGGACAGGCGGCCGGTAATTTGACTCCTCGTAAAATGTCTCCACAGCTGCAGCCTTGGTGCTCAACCGGCTCGTCCACTTTAACTTCAAACCTGTGCAGCGCGTCATATTCTTGCCAGTCAGCTTTGATCGCCAGACCGCTGTCGGAAATTATACCCAATCCGCGCCAATCACTGTTACAGGCAGTAAACACTTGGTTCATTCCTTGAAGGGCAGCTTGATTGCCGTTATCTTTTACTACCCGCCGGTATTCATTTTCAATCAGCGGCCCAGCTGTTTGTTGACGAATCAGCTTTAAAATCGATCCTAAAATATCCCGTGGTTCAAAACCGGTAACAGCGCCGCCGATACCATATTCTTGCGCTAAGAAACCATATACTTTTGCGCCAATAATTGCGCTTACGTGTCCCGGCAAGAGGAAGCCGTTGATTCCCAGTTCACCTGAATCAAGCAACGCGCGCAGCGCATTGGGCAGTGTCTTATGCATGCAAATCACGGAAAAGTTCTTAAGAGCGTCTTTCTTGGCTTCCATAATGCCGAAAGCAGTGCTGGGCGCTGTTGTTTCAAAGCCTACAGCGTAAAAAACAACTTCCCGGGCAGGATTTTGCCTGGCTATCTCCAAGGCTTCCAGAATTGAATAGACTACCCTGACATCTCTTCCTTCAGCGCGTTCCCTGGCGAGGCTGCTTTTGGAACCGGGCACGCGGATCATATCACCAAAGGTTGTTAGTATTAAGCCAGGGATTCCGGCAAAGGCAATCGCAATATCGATATCACGGTTAGCGGTTACACAAACCGGGCAGCCAGGACCCGAAAGCAGCTTAATATTGTCCGGCAATACTTCCCTCAGCCCGTAGCGGCTTATAGCCATGGTATGTGTGCCGCATACCTCCATAAACGCAAGTGGCTTTTCGCATTTCTTAATCTCAGATATCAGTAACTGGACAATCTCAGCCTCATGCATCCCGCTGTTCCTCTTCCATCATTTTTTTAATCTCCTTGAACAAATCCATGGTTTCTTCTGCCTGCGTTTGATCAATGATACTGATGGCGAAACCTGCGTGGATCATAACATATTCACCAATTTTAACTTGCGGGGTCATAGCTATGGAAATAGCTTGGGTGACACCGTCAAATTCTACATCTGCCTTTTGGCCGTCAATTTTGACTACTTTGGCTGTTACACCCAGACACATATATCATCAGCTCCTCGTATATAGTTATTGTTTACAGTAAACCCACCGCTGTTCCATAAAAGAAGAAGCCAAGAGGGGAGGGTGGTGAAGCTGCACCAATTATACTACCTGCTCAAATTATAGTGTGCTATCATAACCTGGCCAAGTGAAATGCCGCCGTCATTTGCCGGCACTTTTTGTTGCCAGAAAACACTAAAGCCTTCTTTTGTGAGGCGCTTTACCAATCCTTTCAACAAAAAAGCATTTTGAAAGACACCACCACTCAGACATACTTTTTTAACCCCGGTATGATTCGAGATTCTCCGGCAGACATTAGAAATTGCCTTGATCAACCCATTATGAAATTTAGCTGCAATGGTTGAAGGGACAATGTTATTTGCCAGATCATTATATACTCCTTTTAAAAGAGGAGCAGGATCCAAAATATACCCCTGCAAGTCAAAATCATAAAAATCTATCACACCTTCGTCAATGATACTTTCTAAACGGACCGCGGCTTCTCCTTCATATCGCACAATTCTGGCTATATTAATAAGAGCCGAAACCGCATCAAACAATCGCGCACAGCTGGACGTCAACGGCGCATTTATATGCTTGTCCATTTGTTGCGCCATTATCAGTAGCTCTTCATCTTCAATAGTATCAAGATATTTTTGAAAAGTGCGGGTATCTTTGCCGAATAAACTATAAAGATAACCGTAGGCCATCCTATAAGGTTCTTTAATTGCTTTTTCTCCGCCGGGCATGCGTACATATTTAAAATGGCCCAGCCTGGTAAAAGAACGATAATCAGCCAGCAAAAATTCTCCACCCCAGAGATTCCCGTCTGTTCCATAGCCGGTACCGTCAAAGGCGATACCGATTACCTGATCTGTGACGCCGTTTTCTAGCATGCAGCTAACAATATGAGCATGATGGTGTTGTACGCCGAGCAATTGAGCGTTGCCGATTGACTGGGCGTAATGGGTCGAGAGGTAAGCAGGATGTAAATCATGTGCGACGATGCGCGGGTTGATCCGGAAAATATGTTTATAGAAATCAATCATACGCTCGTAGTATTCAAGCGTGGGCAGGTTATCCAGATCGCCGATGTGTTGACTGACAAAAGCGTGATAATCGCGGGTAAGGCAGAAGGTATTCTTTTGTTCCGGCCCGCAGCCTAAGATTTCCGGCAGTTGTTCAGGCAGCAGCAAGGGTTCCGGCGCATAACCACGTGCGCGGCGGATTACTGCTTCCCGTCCGGCTATGATCCGGGTCACCGAATCATCAATTTTATTCACGATATCACGGTTATGCATCAGGAAACAGTCTGCAATTACGCCCAGCTTTACAATTGCTTCTTCATTGGAACTAACTAAGGGTTCTTCGGAAATATTGCCGCTGGTCATGACCAGCGGTTCCCTATAACTATCAAGAAGTAAAAAATGCAGGGGGGTATATGGCAGCATCACACCCAGGGTAGGTAAACCAAAGGTAACACTGGACGCTATCTTTGTACCTTGCCGCTGATTCAAAATAACAATGGGCCGTCGTGGGCTAACCAGCAATTTCTCTTCGGTAGCAGAAAGCTCGCAATATCTGGCTGCCTGCTCAAGGTCCTTCATCATTACGGCCATTGCTTTGCCGTAACGGTGTTTTCTCCTGCGTAATTCAGCAACTGTGGTTTCATCGGTAGCACTGCAGGCCAGGTGAAAACCACCGAGCCCTTTTATCGCTAAAATCTTACCTTCCTGCAGGGCCTGCGCCGTCAGTTTAATCGCTTCTCCATTGATAACTTGCAATGGTGTTCCACCCATAAAAGTCAACTGTGGTCCACACTGCGCACAGGCATTTGGTTGGGCATGAAAGCGGCGGTCATCCGGGTCTGTGTATTCTTGAGAGCATGTGTCGCACATCTGGAAACGTTGCATGGAGGTAAATTGGCGGTCATAAGGGATATCGGTTATGATTGAAAAACGCGGCCCACAATTTGTGCAGTTAATGAAAGGGTAACCATAGCGGTGGTCGGTGCTATCCATTAATTCGCGTTGGCAGTCCGCACAAGTGCCGACATCCGGCGATATAGACACATATTTTCCCGGCTGTGCTTGACTTTGCCTGATTTTAAAATCCTGGTACCCGGCTGCTTCTGCTTCAATTACCGATATGGTATCTATTTTGGCAAGCGGCGGCAGCTGCATGGTTAAGTCATCCAGGAAGGCATGCAAGCTTTCTTCCGCGCCTTCCACTTCAATTAATACTCCACCGGAAGTATTAAGGACCCATCCATGCAAACCATACCGCTTGGCAATTTGAAAAACAAAGGGGCGGAACCCCACCCCTTGTACTATCCCTTTGGTTTCTATTATCCGCCGAGTTAAATTGTCTTTGCTATTAGCGTTAGATAGTCTGTCCATTCTCTAATTCCTTCAGATTTAGCAGCATACTGCAAAATACCCAAGCTGTTTAGGAGTGCGTTTATTCTAATGATATCCAAACCAGTTTCAAGTATGCCCCGGGTAACTGTCAGTTCATGCATTATATTTTATTTAGGAGTTCTCTTTGGTAGCTGTTTTTTTCACCGGTGGCTTACCAATTTTTATTTGGTTTTCTTTAACATAAACTGGAGTCCTGTAAACCTTGTTAAGAGACAGGCATTTGGTCGGACAGGCTTCTACACAAACACCGCAAATAATACAGTTGTAGGGGTTAAGTTCCCATTTGCAGGCAGCTTTTTCGACGCTTAAACAGGTTGATGGGCATTTGCGCTGGCACATCCCACAGAAGATACATTTATCAATATCTATTTCCAGTTGACCCCTGGCCTTATCGAAAGCTTCCCTTTTTTCAAAGGGATACAACCGGGTGGCCGGTTTCCCAAGGCCATTTTTCAAAATGGGTGATAACATTCCAAACATCTTTACGTCCTCCTTTTCTTACCGCTCGGTGCAGCTGATGCAAGGATCGATCGTCAATGCCAGAACAGGCACGTCTGCCAGTTCACAACCAGGCAACATGGTCAGGAAGGCAGGAATGTTGGCAAAGGTTGGTGTGCGCACATGCATTTTTTCAAGATTTTTGGTCCCGTTCGCTTTAACAGTATAAGTCACTTCACCACGCGGTTGTTCAACCTGTATAAATGCTTCGCCTTCCGGATTCCCTTTAACCTTGACATTAATTTCTCCGGCAGGAATTTTAGCAATTGCTTGCCGCAATAAATCAAGTGCTGCAAACATTTCTCTGAAACGGACTTTTGTCCTGGCGTAGCAGTCTCCGGCGGTTTCTACAACCGGTTCAAAGTTCAAGTATTTATATCCGGCATATCCGATCATCCGTGCGTCCCATTTTACGCCGCTGCCACGCAGTGTTGGACCAGCGGCGCCCAATTTCCATGCTTGTTCTTTGCTGATAATGCCTTTATCCACAGTTCTCTTTTTGATTGTATAGTCATTCAGGATTGAATGCTCAATAGCTTTTAGCCTGCGTTGAACATCGTCGGCTAATTTAACAATCTGCTGCAATAATTCAGGTGAAATATCCCTGCGTACGCCGCCGACCTGACAAGTGGAGATAATCACGCGGCTGCCGGCGGTTGCTTCCAGCATATCGACAACAGCTTCACGAATTTTCCAGGTTTCCATGAACATGGCTTCAAAACCAAAGGCGTCAGCCATAAGCCCAAGCCAGAGCAAGTGGCTGTGTACCCGGTGTAATTCCGACCAGATCACGCGCAAATAATCAGCCCGTTCAGGAACTTCAATATTCATTAACCTTTCAATACTGAGACAATAACTCATAGCGTGCTGAAAACTGCAGATACCGCAGATTCTTTCCGCCACAAATACCATCTGGTTAAAGTCCCTGACTTTAACCAGCCTTTCCAGGCCACGGTGAATATAGCCGATTTGCGGAAGCGCCTCAACTACTTTTTCATCTTCAAGTACTAGTTTTAATTGAATTGGTTCGGGTAATACAGGGTGTTGAGGCCCAAAGGGTATAACAGTACGTCTTTCTCCCATGATTAACCCTCCTTCTTCGCAGTATCAGCTTTTTTGTTCCACTTTTTAACGAGAGAGACGTTCATACCGGCCATTGATTGTGGTGGAGCTTCCACTTCGTCCTGTGACATATATAAACGTCCGCCAAAGTCAACAACCAAACCCTTATATTTTAAGCCATATAGATCCTGATTTTCATTTTCGATTAACAGCGCGTTGAAGAAAATAGGGGAGATGCTAGGTATTTCCGAACCCTTGGCAACAGTTAACCGCAAGGTTGTTGCGTCATAATCCTTTCCAAACTCATAGATAAGTTCGAAATTATCTTCGTTTTCAAAGACATCCGCAATTATGAAGCGATAACCATTATCCGCTAATTTTTGAGTTTCTGCGAACAGTTTATCGATGGTAATTTTCACTTCATTAGTTTCTTTTGTTTGGTTATGCAGCATTTCGTAACACCTCCTAATTCCCGACAGCTTTACTATTCATCTTTGCTACTTTTTCCCCGAATTTCTGAAGGCCCAGCACCACACCATCGATAATTGCTTCCGGACGCGCAGCGCAACCGGGTACGTATACATCAACAGGGATGACTTTGTCAATACCTTGTATAACGTTATAACAATCCGCAAAAACGCCGCCGGTGCATGCACATGCGCCTATCGCAACTACCACCTTGGGTTCGGGTATTTGTTCATAGACGTTTCTTAAGACACGTTCATTGCGCGGATTCACTGTACCCGTTACCAGCAGAATATCAGCATGTTTTGGATTGCCAATATTCAGGATGCCAAAACGTTCGATATCATAAAGTGGGGTCAGGCAAGCCAGGACTTCAATATCGCAACCATTACAGCTACCGCAGTCAAAATGTACGACCCACGGAGACTTGGCCCTGGAATTGTTAATCAAACCCATATAATCATCTCCTTTATATCCCCTGTATATACCAGCGAGTGTTTAAGAGCTAGATAAAATACAAAGCAATTACGTTAACAGCACACAACACAATCCCGAAACCCCAGGCGGATTTTAACATCCATCTCCAGGTTAACCTGGCCGTAGTGTTGTCTAATATTATTTCCAAGAGGTACATTACTATCACCAAGGCTGCAGCAATATACCAATTGCTTGCGAAGAAGATGGCGACAAAACCAAGCGCCAACATTAATTCATACCAGTGGGCAACTTCAATCAGCGCCAGATAAGGACCGGAAAATTCTGTATGCACACCACGCACAAGTTCCTGGTGGGCGTGTTGTCCAGCCGAGATGTCAAAAGGAGATTTTCTCATTTTAATAGACAATACTTCGATCAGCACAATGAACACTAAGGGTAATACATATAAGAGAGGAGTATTGTTTTGAATCTGGTAGTTCACTATTTCTGATACTTTAAAACTACCGGTTACTACAAACATACCGAAGGCAGTAATGATTAACAACGGGTCATACGCCAGCATTTGCAATATCTCACGCTGGCTGCCGATTTGGCTGTAGGGGGAACGGACGGAAAGAGCTCCCATGACCATTGCGCCGCCACCAACGGTGAGAACGAAGATGATAGCGATTAAGTCCTGGCCTAAAACAAAGAGCACAAAACTTAACATCGCGAAGAATATATAAGTGATTACATATACAATTTGTACTTTGTTGTTAATAAATTTTTCTTTACCAAGCAATTTGAATACATCATAGAAAGGCTGCATGATTGGCGGGCCGAAACGACCCTGCAATCTAGCGGTTATTTTTCGATCAATACCAGTGAGCAAGCCCCCAATGATAGGGCCCAGGACAATGGCTAAAACAACGATCAACGCTGTATTCATCTCATATATCACCCCAATAATTTATTTTTCAGCACAATTGACAAGAGATGCTGTTACAATCCCATGTAGGACACAATAAACATTACTAAAATCGCAATAATAGCAATGATATTGGAACCATTCGTCAGTACTTCTTCTCCAAATACTTTGTTCAAATAATAGTTGCTATGAGCGTAATCGACCCAACCGTCAGCAATGGCACGGAACCGCGGCCGGTCTTCATCATTATCGGCGGTTTCACCGCACATATATGGCGCGGTAACCACGCTGTTTTTCGCTTTCCCGACAGCGTAAATACTAAATAGAATGACCACTATAACGGTTGCGAATATGGGCCACAGGGTGAAAGATCCTACGGTGTTGACTAATGTACCGTTCCCTACCTGGGTAAAGGTGTCCGCTGCTTTAGTATAGTAAACTTTTGCCAGAGGGGAAATCATTAAGTTATATACCTGGAAGATTATAATATTGAGGATAATCGCCAGCGCCGCCAGGGCAACTAACGGAGTCTTGGTCAGGAAGGCAATATTTTCAATAACCCGTTTTACAGGCTTGCTGGAAGTACTCATTAGAATTCCAGCCCACCGTACCCAGAAGACTATTGTAATAGCACTACCCAGAACCATTAGGAGTAAAACTATCGGCATAATTGCAGCTGCTTCCATAGCGGTCCATTTACCAATCAACATGCCAAAAGGAGGTAAGAACATGGTAACCATACCAATAACGCTGATTACGGCGGTCATAGGCATTTTATCAACTAAACCATGCATGTCTTCAATATCTCTGCTGCCAATACCATGTTCGATTGTCCCAACACAGAGGAAGAGCAACGCCTTGGAAACCGCATGAAAAATAATCAAGAATATGGCGCCGGCATATGCGAGCGGAGTATTTATCCCGGCACATGCGATAATCAAACCGAGGTTGGCAATAGTAGAGTACGCCAGGACTTTCTTACCATTGCTTTGTCCAACCGCCAAAGCTGAAGTAATAACAAAAGTTAAACCGCCAAGAATAGCGACCATCGTGCTTAACCAGGTGCCGGCATAGGCTGGCGCTAAGCGTACGATCAGGTAGACACCTGCCTTAACCATGGTGCTGGAGTGAAGCAGCGCCGAGACAGGGGTCGGGGCAACCATCGCGCCCAGCAACCAGCTCTGGAACGGGACTTGCGCAGCTTTGGTTAGTCCTGCAAAAACCATCAGTGAAAGCGGTAAAATTAATAATGCTGGGGCATGTTTACTGTTGATAATGTCTATTAAAGATAGTGTATGGGCGTTGTTGAAAAGAATCATAACACCGGCAGTAAAACCAACACCACCCAGCATGTTTAATGATATCGCCCTTAATGCGTTTACTGTGGCAATTTCAGTTTTATCATGTCCGATAAGCATAAAGGAGCAAAGAGTGGTAATTTCCCAGAAGAACAACAACCAGACAATATTATTGGCAAGAACAAGACCATTCATTGCGCCAAGGAAGAGCACTAAGTAAAGGAAAAAACGCGGCTGTCTGGTTATTTCTAAATGTATATGGTGTTCATGTTCCTTCATGTAAGGAATACCAAAAATAGCAATCAACGAACCAACTATCGAAATAATCAATACCATGATAATTGAAAGCTGATCAGCAAAGAAAGTTGGCTCTACTTCAATCCCATGGGCCATTACAAAGTCAAAATAATAAACCATTACAATAGAAGCAATGGCAAAGATAACAGCGCTGTATGCAAACAAGGAATGGTATTTTCTGTGGTAAAAGGCTTGGAATGCAATATAAGCTAATAATGCAAAATCAAGATACGTAATTAATTCGTTCCATTGCCCTCCCAAAGTGTACTCGAAGTCTCCATAACCCAGTAGTACTATTGAAGTTATCATTAAAACTATGGAAACAAGAACGACAACTACTGCCCTGGCAGAGTGGTTCTTCAATGCAAGACAAATAAAACCCGCAATAAACGGTAATGCAATTAGTATCAATAAAAGCGTGTCCAGCATTGTAATATCATCACCTCTCCTGATTTCTCAAAAAAATTCTTTCTTTCTAGAATCAAAAAAATAAATTATGACGCTAAAATTAGCCCTAATAACCACCCTTATAAAAAAATATTATTGTTTTCCGAATTCCCTCATCTCCTATCCAGGCTATTGTTTCCTTCTAAGGTACCGTTGGTGGCACTGAAACTAATCAGTTTAAGAAGCCTCCCCAGTAACTTATAACAATGCATGCCACGTTGACCACCGGCACTGGGAATCGTTTGGGTTCCAATCTCTATTTATTTGGTTCTCCTCACGTAATTGCCACCAAACGTAATGAGGATGTAGCCTTCATTTTTTAAGGACACACAAAATAAACCTCTCTAATGACTTTTTCTAATCGCAATTTCCCTGTGGCTCATGTAAGATTTTCAACAACACGTTTCCCTTGAAGTTAAATAGATTCCGCCTTTCAAGCGTAAGACCATGAGTGATAAATGAAAGGCTCTTCGCCTGAAATAGGGTGAATGTGTAAACTCGGGATGGCTTGACCAAATTTAGCCAGCAGCACGCCCCAGCTTTTATGCGTGGACGTGAGCATGCAGGCAACTGTAATCATAAACCGGCATGGCGTACTGGTGGCCATAGAGGGTTTATCTAAAGCATAACAATCTAAGTTTAAGTAAGTTTTTAAATAATTATGAGGTTGCCAAATTTCACTATTATGGAGAATAGTAGTACAGAGTAAAACAGTGTGCAATTTATGAAAATTAGACAAAATTCGATATTGTTAGACAAATTTATGTGGTTATGAGTATTTTATAAGCTACTTCAGCATAAACATTGTTTTGTAATTAAAGTAAGTTTAACAGAAAACAACTTACCAGTCAACAAGAGCAACTATTTGTAGGTTTGGGATGCGGGACGTAGTTTGTTGACATATTTACAACAAATAATTTTTATCACAAACTAGATATTGAAAATGCAAAAGGTTTTTTCTGGTGAGCATCAATAGTAGGCATTAAGAAGCGTAAGTCTAGGGCTGAATGAACTTTTATAGAATATAAGCTTGTATTTCATGTTAAACTAACGCCTACAACACCACCGAGAGCTCCGGCGCTCAAAGATAACAGAAATTTGGAGAAAATACTGAGGCCGGCTTGCCCCGGTAAGAACAAACCGGCCAGCAGCCATAACGCGAAAAAAAACAGCAGCCCCGTAGCAAGCCCGTGGTAAAGTCCCCTGCTCCCGGCCTGCTTGCCGGCGGCAAGTGAACCGCTGAAAGCGCTGGCAGCCAGGATAGCGCCGGTAAACCATGGTAGAGTTTGCTCTGTTACTGAACTTACATGGTAGACAATACCGGTCCCAATGCTTAATAGCAAGGACACAGCCAGGGTCAGAAAGGTCCCCTTGAGCACCGCGCTGATATTAACCAAACTTCTCAGGCTCCCCATATTAGTGGAAGACATTGCAACACCCCCTTGATCTTATTATAATTATGTTTATGTATTGAGGGATGCTGCATATGACAGCGGGCAAGAGTTCTGCTTATTTCTTTAGCTTGGCCTTAACTTCGTGAGCAGCCGTGGGCGTCCGTCCCGAGGGAGTATTGTCGTCAACAAAGTCGTGTTCCCACTGGCCGTCAAGGTTAATTTTTGTAGCGGATCCGGTTTTTTCTTTAATAAAGGTGTTGCCTTTGCGAAATTTAGCCAAATTATTAACCTCCTTCTTTTATTTTAGTATTTACCCGGTATACTATCTTTAAGTGGATTTTTCAATATATTTTTGTTGTGGTGAGTTAAGAACATATTGAAAGGACGTGGGTTTATGGAGAAAATTATTCTTAAGGTATGGGGAATGGAATGTGGTCATTGTAAGGCCGCAGTTCTAAAGGCTCTAAGGGAAACAAAGGGAGTGAATGACGTAAGTATACATTTACCTTCCGGCGAAACTACAGTAACTTATGATCCCTCGGTTGTTGGACGTGACGAGATGGTAGTGGCAGTAAAAGGCGCGGGATATGAGGTTTTAGATTAAGGAAAAATAAAGTCGGTGTTCTAAACAGTCTAAGGGGGCCCAGCTGTTGTACGAGCTTAGTATTAGAACCCGGTTTGCAGCGGCGCACTGTATTGAAGATTATAAAGGCCCCTGTAGCAGGGTGCACGGTCACACCTGGCAAATCGAAGCTACCGTGCTTGGTCCGCAGTTAAACCGGTTGGGGATGCTGATTGACTTTCAGGACCTTAAAAGAATTCTCAAAAATATTGTTCATAAACTTGACCACCAAAACCTGAATGAGCTGGAACCGTTCAAGGGCGGGGGGGAGAAAAGCCCCACGGCGGAAAACCTGGCCCGTTATATCTTTGAACAGCTCAAGCCTGAAATTACAGCCATGCAGGGGGACCTGCGGGTAGGATTGGTGCGTGTCTGGGAGTCGCCTGACGCCTCGGCTGTTTACAAGGAGGTGCAACCGCTTTCATGAAAAGTGTTGTTCTTCTGTCAGGCGGTCTCGATTCCACAGTTTCTTTCGCCCATGCGTTAAGAGAAAGCGAAGTCGCCCTGTGCCTGACTTTTGATTACGGACAGAGGGCAGCCAACCAGGAAAAGAAAGCCGCCGCAGCGCTGGCGGCCCACTACCGGGTTGAACACCTGGTAGTGGAACTGCCTTTTTTAAGGGATATTACCTCAACAGCCCTCGTCAGGGGTGATTTGGATTTGCCGGAACCAGACCGGACCGGACTTGATGATTTCGCAGCATCAACCGCCAGCGCTGCCGCCGTTTGGGTTCCTAACCGCAACGGGGTATTTATCAATATTGCCGCTGCCTTTGCCGAGTCCCGTCAATGCGGGCTGGTTGTAACAGGTTTTAATCGCGAGGAAGCAGTAACCTTCCCCGACAATAGCACGGACTTCGTTGCTGCTGCCGGCCATGCCCTCAGTTTTTCAACTATGAATAAGGTTAAAGTCGTCAGCTATACCCAGCGTTTGGATAAGGTTGAGATTATCAAGTTCGGCCTAAGGTTGGGTATTCCATTTAGACACATTTGGAGCTGTTACAGGGGATATGAAAAAATGTGCGGCAGCTGTGAAAGCTGCCAGCGCTTCAAGCGGGCATCAGAACAGGCCGGCCTGGATACAACTGCTTTTTTTGTCTAAGGCTGCTTGCGTATATATCAAAATGATTTTTCTATATCGCGGAGGTTGAAATGCTGCAACGTTTTATTTCCGAAACAATCACCTACGACGGTACCCAGCTTTCATCACACTGGGCTTTTCGCAGTATGGGACTTCTGGGAGACAGCATTGTGTCTTTTCGAGGACCCTGCCGGGTTATGCTGGCGGAAATGGTGGACCTGGAGGATGTGAGAAAAAACGCTCCTATATTTAGCCACAATATGCTGCACTTCATCGTGGAGCATTTCGACATGGACCTCGAGAAGACGATTTTGCGTCAACGTATGCTGATTGCGATTATTAAAGATATTCTGTGGGAAAGCCATCGGGCAGAGTTTACCCGTAGTGGAGACGACCTCTATGCCGGTGAAAAAAAATTATCTGTCTCCATCGCTACTTTGACTCCGGTTTCCACCATGATTCACACGGGACTTAATATTTTAAGCAAGGACACACCGGTTAAAACGGTCGGGCTGGCCGACCTTGGCTTGCAGGAGGAAGAAATCGAGTCCCTGGGCAAACTTATTAGCAGCAGATATACAAAGGAGATGGACGAAATCGGGATGGCTCGTTGTAAAGTGCGAGGGACCACGTAAATGGCTGTTCCGGTAACCGAAATTTTCTCTTCTGTGCAAGGGGAGGGATTGCTGGTAGGGCGCCGCCAAATTTTTATCAGGCTGTACGGTTGCAACCTCAGGTGTTCCTACTGCGATACGGTTTTGACCGAAGAGCCCGCTTTCTGCCGGGTAGAAACGGCTCCAGGATGTGGAATTTTTGAGTATCTGCCAAATCCCTTAGGAATCGAAGAGATTGTTAAGGTCCTGGAAGGCCTTGCTGTTGGCCTGCATCACTCAATCAGCCTTACTGGTGGTGAGCCGCTGCTGCATTCCAATATTATCAGGGAACTGGCGCCGGCGCTTCGCGGGTCACGCAGGGGAATTTACCTTGAAACGAACGGCACTCTGCCGGATGAGTTATCCAGGGTTATTGATCTGGTTGATATGGTGGCTATGGATTTTAAACTGCCAAGTGTAAGCGGCCTTCCTCCCCTCTGGAGCAAACACGGTCGTTTCCTTGAGATTGCTGCCACTAAAGAAACATATGTAAAAGTAGTAGTGGCTGAACAGACACCCAGCCGGGAGATAGAAATGGCTGCCGGTCTAATTAAAAGTACAGCTCCCGGTGTGCCTTTGGTTATCCAGCCCCTTACTACCAAAGGAGCGATGGGTATATCGCCAGCTCGTTTGAGCCTACTGCAGAGACAGGCATTAAAGGTTTTGGACGATGTAAGAGTCATACCTCAGACCCATAAACTAATGGGTATGCTGTAGCTAACAACCAAAGGGGCGAGAGAGATGGTCGACCAAGACAAGATAAAAAAAGCGGTCAGGATGATCCTGGAGGCCATAGGAGAAGATCCGGAGCGGGAGGGTTTAACGGAAACACCGGACAGGGTGGCTCGTATGTACAACGAGATCTTTAGCGGGCTTTGGGAGGATCCCGAGTCTCATTTGGAAAAAATTTTCAGCGAACAACACGAAGAGATGATCATTGTGAAGGATATACCGTTATATTCAATGTGTGAGCACCACCTGCTGCCATTTTACGGAAAGGCTCATGTCGCCTATATTCCAAAGGACGGCAAAGTCACCGGGCTGTCCAAACTGGCCCGGGTTGTGGAGGGTTACGCCAAGCGGCCACAGCTGCAGGAGCGACTTACCTCCCAGATCGCCGACTCCATTATGAACAGGCTAAATGCCCAGGGCGCCCTGGTGGTAGTGGAGGCGGAGCATATGTGTATGACCTTCCGGGGAGTTAAAAAACCTGGTTCAAAGACTGTAACCTCTGCGGTACGGGGCCTTTTCCGCCGCAATAAGGCTACCCGGGCGGAAGCCTTTGCGCTGATAAAAAGTTAAGGAAAATGGATCCGTCCTGAAAACACATGCGAGTGAGATCCAAGCATGAGGTGCGAATTCATTCGTACAAAAGTTAATTTAGACAACCATGCCGTTAACACGGCACCAGCAGAAGATGAAAATTTGATTTTCGGGATAGATGCCCCAAGTGGGGCGCTGACGCGCCGTTGTGCGATTAAAATCGCACCACATCACTTGTGTTTTCATGATATATGGCGCCGCTGGCGGGCATATATCATGAAACAGTGGGTGCGAAATTTGATCGAATACAAGACTGAAACCTCATTGTAAGGTTTGTTACAGTATGAAATCTTGCGTTTATACTTAACGAGGTGGGTTGATTGGAAAACAACGAAGGCAGCTTGACGGGCAAACTTGAATTAATTGCTGTTAAGACCTTTAAAAATTATGATGAAATGTACAAAGTGGTCAATTTTTTGAACAATACCTTAAAGGACAAAAAACTCATATTCGGTCTTACCAAAGATTCTGCCAACGGAACAGTGACAATATCCATCTATGAAAGCTGACGGAGACAATTAATGCGTATATTAATAAGCAATGATGACGGTATTGAGGCTGAAGGAATCAATCAGTTGAGAGTATTCCTTCAGGAGGACCACGAACTGTTTGTGGTCGCTCCTGACCGGGAGAGAAGCGCCACAGGTCATAAAATTACAATGGACCGGCCGCTGAGGGTCAAGGAACGTATCTATCCCGGCAGCAAAACAAAAGGGTGGGCCGTAGACGGGACGCCTGCGGACTGTGTGAAACTTGGGTTGGAGGCTTTGCTTCCGGCGCCTCCGGACCTGGTTATATCGGGAATTAACTTCGGGCCTAATCTGGGTACCGATGTCCTGTACTCAGGTACCGTATCCGCGGCCATAGAAGGTATCATCAACGGGGTGCCTGCCCTTGCTGTTTCCCTGGCCAGTTATGAGTACCACGATTTCTCCGAAGCAGGGAAGTTTATTAAGGAGCTTGTTGCCAAACTCGGCCGGGATATTGCAAAGAACAGCCTGCTCAACATAAATATTCCGCCATGCCGGCCGCGGGGCATCAAAGTGACCAAATTGGGCCAAAGGCGCTATATCAACATCTTCGATAAAAGAATTGATCCAAGGGGAA
Organism: Pelotomaculum sp. FP; assembly: GCF_004369245.1. Lineage (NCBI taxonomy): Bacteria > Bacillati > Bacillota > Clostridia > Eubacteriales > Desulfotomaculaceae > Pelotomaculum > Pelotomaculum sp. FP. The sequence continues at coordinate 20,472 of NZ_QFGB01000022.1, forward strand.
AAGTGTATTTTTGGATGGGCGGTGAGCCCTTTGATTTGGACGAGAAGGACCCGGATACAGATGTGTGGGTGGTGAGGGAAGGGTATACTTCCATTACACCGCTCCACTTTGACTTTACTGACCATGGCTTTATCAGCAACCTGAAAACGATGATAAAAAAGCTGGAGGGTGAACCAAGCTAATCAAGCGTCAATTTTTGAGTTGAAGGCAGCCCTTAGCCGTAGCAGGTCATAAATTTTAATACCACCTGTAAGGAATAATAATAATAGATAAAAAGAAATCCCTGCAAATAGGGCGCCTGCGGTTGCAGCGGCTTCTGAACCCGTATATCCGTAAAGGGAATTCTTTGATAAAAGGATGGCTGGCCCCATACCGATGGTCGCAATTAAGGGTTTCATTAAGTTATTGTGCCAATCAGGTTTTAGCCGGGTCAGGCGGCGGATGTCGTAAAGGTTCAGCACTGCCATTACAAAATAGCCTGCAACCAGTGCTGCAGCCGTACCCTTTATCCCCAGATGGTTTAACCCGGTCAGGTAGTATATACCGGTAATCTTAATAAATGAAGCGAATACCAGGTTCCGAAAAGGCCGGAATGCTTCACCCAACCCTTGGAGAATACCAGTTGAGGTCTGCTGGAGATAAAGAAATGGGCCCCCGAGGGCTAAAATTCTGAGACTTGCTCCGGCCTCGGGGTAACCGAAAATCAGGCCGCATAATTCTTCTGCCAAAAACATAAGGATTACGGCGCTGGGCAACCCGGCCAGCAGGGTTATTCTGATGGCTTCTTCGCAACGTGAGCGTACCAGGGGGATATTCTGTAAGGCAACGGCATCCGAAACCGCCGGGATTAACGCGGTCGCCATAGAGATCGTGATTATACCCGGGACAAACAAAAGACTCTCCGCGATTCCCACAAATTGCCCGAAGACAGATGTGGCCTCGACCAATTGAAGACCGCTAGCTTGTAAGCGGAGCGGGATTAAGACGGCATCTATCGACAATAGCGAAGTTGCAACAAAACGAGTGAGGGTAACAGGGACGGCCAGGTTGAAGATTCTGCCCAATGAACGCAGCAGAGGTTCATCCGTGGCAGATGGAAGGCCTGCAGGGAAGTGGGGACGTTTTTGTAAATGAATAGTGACGATTGCTGCAAGGCCTGCAATTTCGCCGATGATTACACCTGTTGAGGCGCCAGCCGCCGCATACTCAATCCCGCGAGGCAATAACAATGTGGCCAGTGTGAGTCCGGCGACGACCCGGACCAGTTGTTCCAGGACCTGCGTTACGGCGGTAGGTTTCATCTGTTGCAAACCCTGGTAGTAGCCGCGAAAAGCAGAGCAAAGAGAAACAATAATAATCCCGGGCAAAAGGCTTAAGAAAATATTGAATACTTTAGGATTGGGAAAGACGTGCTTAAGAAGGTATGGAGCACACAGGAGGCAAAGCAAGGTAAAAACTGAGCTGCTTACTATAAGGAAGGTAAAACAAATATTAAATATGCGGTTGGCTCCCCGCCAGTTATGCCTGGCCACTTCCTCCGCCACCAGTTTTGATATGGCCACCGGCACACCCGCGCTGGCCATCACCAGTATCATAACGTAAATTGGGTAAATCATGTTAAGCAAGCCGATCCCTTCCGGGCGGATCAAACGAATTAAGAAAATCTGGTAAGTGAAACCAATAATTCGGTTCAATAAACTTGCTGCCAGCAAAACGAAGGTACCATAAATAAAGGACTGCTGTTTCATATGAGGTAAATCCTTCCCATTAATAGTTGAGAGCTCTAAAGCTTCCTGATAATATCTATGCAGCCTAAATTTACCTATGAAAAAAGCTTGCTGACGGAACTGAAGTATTAAAAAATAAGACGCTATTTTTAAAATAACAAGGAATTTGGATTATGCCTGTAGAATTGGTAATTTGAAAATATTATGTCATTTTGCCTGTTGCCCTGAGGGTTGATCAACGTTGTTTTAGTTAATCCTTAGGGGGGGTTATTTTTTTGTTTTGTTCCAAAAATGCCCATTTATGCTCTAATAAAGTATAGAATGACAGTTTTAGGGAAACCATTATTTACAAAAGGAGGCATACATATTGAAGAACTATCAAACCGGACAAATACGCAACCTCGGGGTAGTGGCCCACGGTGGGGCAGGAAAAACCTCCCTGGTTGAGGCTTTGCTGTTTAATACCGGTGTATTATCACGCCTCGGCAGGGTTGAGGACGGGACAACTACCTCGGATTACCATCCCGAGGAAACGTCAAGGCAGATTACCGTTCACACCAGCCTGGTACCGTGTGAATCAAACGGTGTAAAGGTAAACCTGCTGGATACTCCCGGTTTTTCTGATTTTATCGGTGAAGTAAAAGGTGCTTTAAGGGTTTCCGATGCAGCCATGTTCGTGGTATCAGCCGTTGACGGCGTTGAGGTGCAGCACGAGATTATCTGGGACATTGCCGACCAATATAATCTGCCCCGGATAGTATTTATCAATAAAATGGACCGAGAAAATGCTAATTTCGAAAGAGTTCTGGATGATTTGAAGTCAAAATTTAAAGCTAATTTTGTTCCCGTACAAATTCCCATCGGCTCATTTAGCACCTTTAACGGCGTGGTTGATATCATTAACGCAAAGGCCTATACGGGTGAAGGAAAAGGCAAGGAGACCGGGATTCCCGGCGATCTGGAGGACGACATCGCCAGCTACAGGGAACAGTTAATTGAAGCGGCAGCTGAGGGCGATGACGACCTCACAATGAAATATTTGGAAGGGGAGGAGCTGACCCCGGACGAGATTAAGGACGGGTTGAAGAAATCCGTTGCTCTTGGTAAGGCGGTTTTAGTGCTGGCAGGATCGGCAACCAAAAATACAGGAGTTGCCCAACTGCTCGATGTCATCATAAATTATTTGCCGGCTCCACAGGAAAATGAAGGTCCGATGGCAGCCCTTGTATTTAAGACCATCGCAGACCCATTCGTTGGTAAAATGAACTTCCTGAAGGTTATGAGCGGAAAATTCAAAAGTGATACAACTGTTTACAACAGCAGTAAGGAAAAAAACGAAAAAATCGGCAATGTCCTGTTTGTCCGGGGTAAAAACACGGTTCAGACTGATGTGGTAAACTGCGGCGACATGGCAGTGGTGGTAAAACTCCAGGATACCGGGACCGGCGACACCTTGTGTGACAGGGATAAGCATGTGGTTCTGGAAAGAATTGACTTCCCCGTGCCCACCCTGACTGTGGCCATATCCCCCAAGAGTAAGAACGATGAGGATAAACTGGGCGATGCCATTTCCAAGCTGCTTGAAGAAGACCAGACTATGCGCGTTGAGAAGAACACCGAAATAAAACAAACTCTTCTTACCGGTATGGGAGAACTGCACATCAACATCTTGGTTGAAAAACTTAAGCGCAGGTATGGTGTTGATGTCGTGTTGGCCGAACCCAAGGTTCCATACAGGGAAACAATAAGGTCCAAGGTAGAAGTAGAAGGAAAACACAAAAAACAATCGGGTGGACGCGGGCAGTACGGTCATGTCTGGATCCGCTTTGAACCAAACCCGGAAGAAGAATTTACCTTCACTGAGGAGGTTTTTGGTGGTTCTGTCCCCAGACAGTATTTCCCCGCAGTTGAGAAGGGCTTGCGTGAAGCTATAAATGACGGGGTACTGGCGGGCTTTCCTACTACCGGTCTTAAAGCGACTTTGTATGATGGTTCCTACCATAACGTGGACTCTTCCGAAATGGCCTTTAAGATTGCGGCTCACCTTGCCTTTAAAAAAGGCGCCATGCTGGCCAAACCGGTGCTTTTAGAGCCAATCATGAATGTTGAGGTGTGGGTACCGGAAAATAACATGGGAGATATTATCAGTGATTTTAACACCAAGCGCGGGCGTGTCCTCGGCACTGAGTCCGAAGGCAAGCAAACCATTGTTAAAGCAACGTGTCCTCTCTCTGAGATGTACCGTTATGCCATAGACCTTAAGTCCATAACCCAGGGCAGAGGTTCCTTCAAGATGGAGTTCAGCAGCTACGAGGAAGTTCCCGGGCGTCAGGCTGAAGATATAATCAAGAAGGCCAAGGCTGAGGCTGAAGCTGAGAAGGAAAAATAATTATTCAGGTATAATGAAAGCATTTGTTTGTGAAGCACGGTTATATACTGAAAAGTGAACGAGTATGTTGCCATAAAAGTTCAAGAAAGAAATAAAAGAATTCTAGCCCGTGCAGCGAGCTAGAATTTTTTTGAAAAAGATTAGGGGGTAGGCAAGTTTTGAGTATGATTTACACCACAGTGCATCATCCGGATGTTGATCAGAATTTAGCATGGTTTGAGATTAAAGATGATAAAATCTACCCTGCAGAAAAACACCCGGATGGACCAGGCCAAGAGCCATGGTTTGAGATTAGAGGTAATAAAATTTATAGTACTGAAAATTACCCATATGGGAAAAGCGGAATACAACTTTTTGAGATTAGATTGGACAGTATCTACACAACCAGCTTTCACCCGGGCGGGGCCAATAATTTCCCATGGTTTGAAATACGGTAAGTATATTAAAACCGCTATATTAAATACGTGAATTGGTTTAAAGGACCATTTTGGGGAAAGAATCCTGCAATCATTGTATATTGCTCAGTACAATTAAATTTTTTCAACCAGGTCCTGGTATTTTAAATCTGTTTTCAGCAGGCCTTTTTTTGTCATCCACTTCAAAATATTGTTGACATCCTCCTCTGCGGGAAGCTGGGGTTTGGGATAGCGCTGGATTTGATAGTCTTTGGCAATTTGTTCGGGAATATTGACATTATCAATCATTACTTGTTGGTAATCAACCGGATGGTTATTGAGGTCGTCCACTGCATTGGCATATGCCCGGTAGAATGCTTTTACAGCACCTTTCTTCTCGTTTAATGTTTTTTGGTTGAAAATCACCACAGACTGGGAAAGGTTACGAGCCGTATCCCGGACTACGATTTTGGCGCCTTTAAACTCGGCAAAGGTCAGCAGGGGATCGGGTACCACAATGGCGTCAACCTGGTGGCTGAAAAGCATCTCCACGCGTACGGGGATTTTAGGCACGGACACTTTGTCAACCAGGGACGGGTCAATCCCGCCATCCTCCAGCAGACCGTCCGTAACATATTCGATGATGGTATTGTTAGCGATCCCTATTTTTTTACCTTTTAAGTCTGCGAGTGTGTTAATGCCGGACTTTGGCGCAGCGACAATGGCGAATTTTCCTTCCTCGGGAGTTGACCCGAGTGCTATTGAAGTGACTTTGATATTCTGGCCGGATTCTTTTAAAAGTGCCGCCACTATCAAATCGTTGACAATGCCGTCCAGTTGTCCGGACTGTATGGCGCTTTCCTGTTCCACCGCGCTCTGAAAACGAACAAGTTCAACATCAAGGTTTTCCTGAGCAAAGTAACCATTTTTCTCCGCCACTACTGCAGGCATGGCGTCTTCAAGGGGCAATACTCCGATCTTTAATTTTTCCGGCGCTGTTTTTACTGCTGTCACTTTCGTTTGCCCGCACCCGGCCAGCAAAAGAAGAGATAAAACCAGCAAAATTAAGCCTCTCAACCTCACAGCATTTTTCACATTACCAACCTCCTTAGGCCCTTCAGTGTAATACAATGAATCAAGGTTCATTTCTTTAACTTTATGTTAATTTGACATTAATCAAAAGTCAATAAGAACCTTTTGTAGCAAAAAGAAGGATTATGTCTAAGGAATACGAATATATGAATATTATGGATATGATGGTAAGCCCTCAACAACAACAGAGTATTCTGAAAATATGGATGCTGGCCGTTCGTCCGAAGACATTACCTGCAGCTGTTGGACCTGTGTTGGTAGGTACGGCACTCGTTGCCGGGGATCAGGCTTTCAGAATCGGGCCGGCCCTAGCGGCCCTGTTGGCGGCCTTGCTTTTACAGATCGGTTCCAACCTGGCCAACGATGTTTTTGATTTTAAAAAAGGAATGGATACCAAAGAAAGGACCGGTCCCATGAGAGTCACCCAGGCGGGTCTATTAAACCCCTGCCAGGTGCTGGCGGGGATGTGGACAGTCTTCGTACTGGCCTTTTTGATTGGTACATACCTGATCTGGGTTGGGGGATGGCCCATCCTGTTAATTGGGGTATTGTCCATTATTACTGCCATTGCTTATACAGGGGGCCCATATCCCCTTGGTTATCATGGTTTGGGTGAGATTTTCGTCTTTATCTTCTTTGGACCGGTAGCAGTCTGCGGCACATACTATGTTCAGGCAGGATTTATCGGCGCTTCAGCCTGGTGGGCATCCATTCCCATGGGGTTTTTAATTTGTGCGATACTTGTAGTAAATAACTACCGGGATATGGAAACCGATAAAAAAGGAGGCAAAAGGACTTTGGCCGTCCGCTTAGGACCCTCCTGCACCCGGTGGGAATATTACTTTTTTCTTATGGCCTCTCAATTGGTACCATTAATTATGTGGTTAAGTGGTGAATATTCGCTGTGGATGATCATGTCTTGGATTTCCTTACCCCTTATCAGGCCGCTGGTCCGTGATGTGCAAACAAAAAAAGGTGTCGCTCTGAATGCTACCCTGGCCGGGACAGCCCGTTTTACGTTAATTTTCAGTATTTTATTTTCTATTGGTTATCTAATAGATAAGTTTTAATTTTGTTAACTACTTCAGTTATAAATGAACCCATTCGCATAGCGCCTTTTCCATCTTATCCAGCATGATATAGAGGATAAATCCCATCAGCCCCATGGCGATAATGCCTGCGAACATTTCTTCATAATTCATCCGGCTCAGAGAATCTATGATAAAAAAACCGATACCCTTTTGGGTGGCATAAGTTTCCGCCAGAAAGAGTACGGCCATGGCTGTCCCCAGCCCCAGTCGCAGAGAAGTGAGTATGGACGGTAAGCAGCCTGGAAGAAAAACGTGCAGGTATAAATCCCGGGAGCTGGCCCCCAGTGAACGAACTGAAGAAATATATCCTTTTGCCAGATTTTTTGCTGCATCCCGTGTTGTCACAAGGATTTGATAAAATATGATCAGGGTGATCAATACGATTTTGGAAACATCCCCGATTCCCAGAAGGATAAGAAAAATAGGCATAAAGACAACCTTTGGCACTGGATAAGTCAGGTAAATCATGGGTGCGATCCTGGCATCGATTTCCGGGTTTTTACCCAAGAAAATACCCAATGGCACTCCAATGGCTGCTGCCAGAATGAGGCTCACAAGAACACGGTAAAGGCTGATGCCCAGGTGGATAAGAAGTTCCCCCCGGAGGCTAGTCAAAAAGCTTTTTAAGGCGCCTAAAGGGGGAGGAACAGCCGGGCTTTTTAAAGCCAGGGCGAGAAGCCACCAGACGAACAGGAGAATTATGATAGAAATAACGAGTGACATCGTTCCCAGTCCTTTTTTAAGCGGTTGCCGCATCACTGTACCTCCCGCGCAAAAATGATCGAAGGGAACTGCACATTTCAAGGAACTGGACTTTTCCCCTCAGGTGGGAGGCCCCTGCTAATCCGTTCTCTACTTCCTGTTGAATATGTCCTGGGCCGGAAGACATGATAAAGATCTTTTGGCCCAGGAAAACAGCTTCTTCAATATTGTGGGTGATCAATAAGATTGTGAGCCGGGTTTCTTCCCAGATTTCCAGAAGGAAATCCTGGATTTCTTCTCGCGTCAGGGCGTCCAGCGAAGAAAAAGGCTCGTCCATCAATAAGAGTCTGGGCTCCAGCACCAAAGCCCTGGCAATGGCTACCCGCTGCCTCTGACCACCGCTTAATTGGGCTGGGTATCTTTTGGCCAGGGAGTAGAGGCCCAGTTTTTCCAGGAGCGTGGCTACTGCCACGTTAATTTCTGCGGTGGTCCTTTTCCGAAGTTTAAGACCCAAAACCACATTGTCCCAAACCGTCTTCCAGGGTAGGAGACCAAAATCCTGTAGAATCATAGCTGTTTCTCCACCTATAGCAGGCGGTCTGCCGTCGATTAACACTTCTCCGGAATAGTTTGAATTCAGACCTGCCAATACGCTAATCAGGGTGCTTTTACCGCAGCCTGAAGGGCCGATAATAACACCTCTTTTGCCCTGGTTCAGAGAGAGATTAACAGAGTCAAGTGCTGTGACTGTCTCTCCTTTTTGCTCGTAAAGGACTTTTAAGGATTTTATTGATAGGAAATAATCCTGCACTTTTATTGCCCCAATCCCCTGATATTATATTTCACCAAAGTGTTAAAGGCCGCTTCCAGGTTTTCCGGTTTTCCTTCCCGCAGCCAGTTGATGATTACCTGCCGGAAGCTGCCCACAAAAGCCATGGCGCTGACCAGGGTATCATCATCGGGCAGTCGTCCCAGACTTTTTAATTCATCCAGGTCCTCTTTGGTTAGTTTAATCAGCTCGTTTTCAAGCTCGATAAGCTTGGCATTGAAGGCATTATTTACACTAGGTACTTGGACCAGCAGGATCTTTGCCATGCCTTTTTCTCTTACAAAAAGTTTAATGCACGCTTCCATGGAAGCCTTAAGTTTATCAAATCCATCGGTAAATTTCGCCCGTTCATTTTTTATTGAGTTAAGGAGTTCCTGGAATAGCTCATCGACAATCATATTAATCAAGGTTTCTTTGTTGGAAAAATAAAGGTAGAAAGTGCCGGTAGCGATTTTTGCTTTTTGAGCCAGCACCTTAATAGATGTTCCCTGATAACTGTTCTCGGCAAAAACCTCACGGGCTGCCTTAATTATTTCTTTTTTTTTGAGCTCGAATTTTTCTCTAACCTTATCGGTCTGCCGGTAAGCCATGAATTATGGGTGCCTCCTGAGTAGTAATAAAATGAACAGTAATTCACATTATTAAATAATATATTAGGTCTTTTAAGAAATTAAGTCAATAATGGATAATATGGGGATGTCAGTAGGTAACAAAGAAGCCGGCAAAAGTTTTTATTCGCCGGCATTCTTATTTTTGCTATAAACTATTTGAAAACTCAAATTTAATATCAAAGGCGGTGTTATCTTTTATATCATTGTATCCCCGCACAAAAACCTTATTGCCATCATAAGCTTTTAATATTGAGAAGGTGTCTTTTTTCCTTAGTTCAGATGTAAAGTTGAAATCCATCCGTTTAAGTTTCGCTAAGTTCTGCCGCTCTTTATCGGTAAAGGCGTCATAGGCAAATTCGCCATAACGGCAGTTGTTAACATGACCAAGATAGTCAATATGGCTGTTTAATACTTTTCGTTCGTCTACCTTGCAGAATTCCAAATTGGTTTTAAAGGTTGGGCTTGCTTCTATGGTAAAATCCCCGGTAGGCTGACCAAGAAGAAACGGAAGCTCTTTTTTACGATAGATGGTTCGTTTTTCAACATCCAGCAAAACAGAAAAGGTGGAGCCATGAAACATCACCTCGCCGTTTTCGTTCCTAAACACAAGCTCACGGCGAAAAAATGGTCCTCGCCGCTGGGAATACCATGTGTTTGCATACATCTTTATACAGCCCTCAACAGGCTTAACCAGCTCAAAAGAGAGAGACGTCAGTACCCAGGCTAAATTATATTTCCTGGTTATATTTACATTTACATTAATATTTCTTAAGTGTTTCTCCACTATCTGGGCAAACAGATTCTGGTATGCGTAAGGCTTTAAAATATTGTAATCGTTTAAAACAGAAGGTTCAGTTTCCACCTCATATAAATAATCCTTTTCAATGCGCATTTCATACCTCACATGGTCTTCTACCAAACTGTTTTCCAGTAAATAGTAGCAAATAGTTTCAACAACGTCAACCAAAGTCGTGCAGGTCAGAGGGATAGACATAGCAATGGGATGATCAAAGATATACTAAACTTGTCTAAAAAGTTGGTTTGCCAGTCAAAAATATTGATTGTGAGCCAAGTAGTGATTTGAGAAAAAAATAAAAGCCCCGAAAGGCTTTATTTCTCTGGCAGGGGTGGAGGGGCTCGAACCCCCAACCAACGGTTTTGGAGACCGCTACTCTACCAATTGAGCTACACCCCTAAGTGTATCAGCAATAAATATTATATAAAAATAATTGCCTTGCGTCAAGAGAAAACTCTATCCTAAAAGGATTTTATGGAATTGGCACGAATATATTTAAACCAGTTTAATAGAACAAAAAGAGTGAGGTGAAAGCAGTGTCGCCCAAAATTGGTGTCCTGATGGGAGGTCGCTCCCCCGAGCGGGAAATATCGCTAAAGACAGGAGCGGCCGTTTATAATGCGCTTGCAAAACTAGGTCGCCCGGCAGTGAAAATTGATGTGGGACTTGATGTTGTTGAAAGAATAAAGGAAGAGGGTATAGAGCTGGCTTTCCTGGCGTTGCACGGCAAGTATGGAGAAGACGGGGCCATTCAGGGGTTGCTGGAAATGATTGGCGTACCTTACACGGGTTCCGGGGTCCTTGCCAGTTCTCTTGCCATGGACAAAATAGCTACCAAAAAGATGCTGAGCTACGAAGGCCTGCCGACGCCGCATTTTCTGGAACTGGAAAATAATGCTGTCAAAGGACTGGGTCTGCAGGCTGCTGCGGAAACAATCTACAGCAAAATGGAGCTGCCGTTAGTAGTCAAGGCGCCAACCCAGGGTTCTACTATAGGTATCAGTTTTGTTCACAAGAAAGATGACCTGGTTAGCGCTCTGGAACTGGCTTACCGCTATGATCGCACAGCCCTCGTAGAGCAGTTTATTGATGGCAGGGAAATAACAGCCTCAGTGCTCGGCAACGAAAAACCGGTGGCGCTGCCCCTGATTGAGATTGTCACAACGACCGGGGTTTACGATTATGAGGCCAAGTATACAGCCGGTTTGAGTGATCATATTATACCGCCACGCATTTCACGAGAGCAGCAGGAGATTATCAAGGATCTTGCCGTACGGGCCTTTAAAGCATTAGGCTGCAGGGGATTGGCCAGGGTTGATTTCATGCTTGATCACGAAGGCAATCCGTTCATTTTGGAGGTTAATACCATCCCGGGTATGACTGCAACCAGCCTTTTCCCGGATGCTGCCCGTGCCGAAGGCATCGAATTTCCGGAACTGATTGACCGGATTTTAAAACTGGCCCTGGAAAGTTAGAGATGACAATGGAAGATCAGGTGTTCCTTTCCAAAGCTGAGTTGGCCGGGCTAATTGACCACACCCTTTTGAAGCCGGATGCCACTCCAAGGGATATTATGGAACTTTGCAGTCAGGCAGTAAGTTTCAGATTCAAAGCAGTTTGTGTCAACCCCTGTTATATCCCTTTGGTGAACAGGGAACTTACGGGCTCAAGAGTACTTATTTGCACGGTGGTCGGATTTCCTCTGGGGGCCAGTGACCCTGCGCTTAAGGCGGTAGAGGCGGGAGCCGCTGTACGCGCCGGAGCCTTGGAAGTCGACGTGGTGATGAATATTGGTTTTTTCAAGGGGGGCCTGTTGACCCAAGTACAAGACGATTTGGCGGCAGTAGTACAGGCGGCCAGAAGAGAGAATTCCCAGGCAGTAGTAAAGGTTATACTGGAAACATGTTTGCTAAATGACCATGAGAAAATTGTCGCTTGCCGGCTGGCTGTTGAGGCTGGCGCTGATTTTGTAAAAACCTCAACGGGATTTGGAAAGGGAGGCGCGACAATTCAGGATGTGGCCCTTTTGAGACGGGCAGTGGGACCATCGTTCGGGGTTAAGGCAGCCGGGGGAATTCGTAATCTCCAGGCTGCTTTCAACATGATCAAAGCAGGCGCTAACCGCCTTGGCACCAGTTACGGCCAGTCCATATTATTAGAGCATTCTCAGTTTAGTTGACATACAGCCTGGTTAATAGCCAGGTTTTTTGTATATCAATGTTGAAAGTCTAATGTGATAAATGTAAATTATTATGAATTGAGGTTAAACTATTAATATGTATTAAATGCTGGAATTAGCTTGAATTGTATCCCTATTTTTTTTATTGGGCAGGAATTAGCTTAAGCCGCAACGAAGTATCTAGGTTATCACTCAACTATTTTAATTGGGGGTGCCGGTTATGAAATTGCGGTGTATGCTCTGTGGCAAGATTATGGAGGAAGAGCTTGTGTCCAATCCTGATCCTTTTGACGACGATTATGATGACGATCTACCCCAAAAGAAACCACTGGCAGTTTGTTTGATGTGTCAGGCCAAGCTCAAACATGAAGCGGACGATTCGCAAAAGGTACCAAGGCCGATGTAAACGCGGAATATAATTACGCACTGATGTATGGATAACTTGGGAGGTTAGTTGCTTGCAACATAATTTTCGACGTGTGTTTAATGTTGTTTTAGCGTTGGTGGTTGTGCTGGTCATTGCTGCGATTTCCGGAGCCCGTCTTTATACTGATTGGCTATGGTTCCAGTCTTTGAATTACCAGAGTGTTTTTATGACTATAGTTGTCTCGGATATTGGACTTCGGATTATTGTCGGTGTGACTTTTTTCCTGCTTTTATTCTTTAATCTTCTTTTTACTCTTGGGCCGCTGCTGAAGGCTGCACAAAATGCTGCCGTATATAAGGAAGAGAATGTTCTTACCATCCAAAGTTCTCCCTGGAGTCACTTCCTTACAAAAAAACTCTTACTTGTAGCGTTTTTTGCCTTAAGCCTTGTTATGGCATTTCTATTTAGCTTTAGTGTGGTAGGCGACTGGGTAACTTTGCAAAAGTTTCTCCATCCCACCTCCTTTGGGAGCATTGAACCTGTTTTTCAAAAAGATGTAGGTTTTTATGTTTTCAAGCTCCCATTTTACGAGTTTCTATATAATTTAGCCAGTTGGGCTATAATAATCATAGCCTTCTGGGTTTCTATGGTATACCTCCTGGTCAATATTGTCCAGGGTCAAGCGGGAAAGCTTCTGAACAGCATTTCGGCGCGTTACCACCTTTCATTCCTGGCAGCTATTTTCTTCGGGCTTAAAGCCCTGGGATATCAGTTGAACCAATATGCTTTGCTTTATACCCACCACGGCGCTGTCTGGGGACCCGGCTATACTTCCACTCACGCTACGATAGTGGCTTACAAGGTATTATCGGTAATTGCGCTGCTGTGCGCTCTGGCCATATTGGTCAACCTTTTTCTACAGCGCTTCCGGTTGGTGGTGTACAGCATCGGAGTGCTGTTGCTGGCGTCCATACTCCTGGGTGGAATTTACCCGTCCGTGGTGCAAAAATTTGTGGTGCAGCCCAATGAGATTGCCATGGAAAGCCCGTACCTGCAGAGAAATATTCAGTATACCAGGATGGCTTACAACCTTGACGCTGTTGAAAAAAAGGATTTTCCGGCCGGGCGTATATTAAGCGCTGACGATATCAAGGCCAACAAGGATACTATTGATAATGTCAGGTTGTGGGACTGGGCGCCGCTCATGCAGACTTATGCTCAACTGCAGGAAATGAGGCTTTATTATGAGTTCAAGGATATAGATATTGACCGTTATGTAGTGGATGGTCAATACCGGCAGGTTATGCTGGGGGCCAGGGAACTGAACCAGGAACGCCTGTTGAGTCAGGCCAAAACATGGGTCAACCAGCGGCTGATATACACGCATGGTTACGGGATAGCCATGAGCCCTGTAAACTCCTTGTCTGGTGAGGGACTGCCTACTTTTTTCCTTAAAGATATCCCCCCTGTTACCCAAACAGATTTAAAAGTTGATCGACCGGAAATTTATTACGGTGAAGTTACCGATAATTATGTAATTGTTAACACGGCGTCACAGGAGTTTAATTATCCCAGGGGTGACGAGAACGAATACTCTACCTACCAGGGCGACGGTGGAGTAAAGATATCCAACTTTTGGCGCCGGTTTATGTTTGCTTTTTCACTCGGTGATTATAAGCTGCTCCTGTCCAAGGAGGTTAACAACGACAGCCGTGTGCTGTACTACCGTACCATTAAGCAAAGGGTAACCAAAGTTGCTCCGTTTCTTCAACTTGATAACGATCCTTATATTGTATTGAGTGAAGGCAAGCTTTACTGGATGTGGGACGCCTACACCAACACCGACAGGTATCCGTATTCAGAACCTTACGATAAAGTCAACAACTACATCCGAAATTCGGTAAAAATTGTGATTGATGCATATAGCGGAGAGATGGATTTTTATATCAGCGATCAGAATGATCCCATAGTTATGACCTACAGTAAGATATTCCCAGGAATGTTTAAGCCATTAGAGGATATGCCCGAGGAGCTAAGGAAGCATATCCGCTATCCTGTTGATTATTTTAAGATTCAGGCCAATATGTACGCTGTTTATCACATGCAAGAACCGCAGGTTTTTTATAACAGGGAAGACAAATGGAATGTTGCGACTGAAGTTGCGGAACAAACAGAAACACCGATGGAGCCTTACTACACCATTATTGAGCTGCCTGGCTCGAATGAGCCTGAGTTCGTTTTAATTCTGCCCTTTACACCGCAAAATAAGAAGAACATGATTGCCTGGTTGGCGGCCAATTCAGATGGAGAAGATTATGGCAAAATCCTGTCCTACAGCTTCCCCAAACAGGAGTTGGTTTACGGGCCGGCGCAGGTTGAAGCCAGGATAACCCAGGATACAGTCATATCCCAGCAGATATCGCTTTGGGATCAGCGGGGCTCAAAGGTTATACGGGGCAACCTGCTGGCAATTCCAATTAATGATGCCCTGCTATATGTGGAGCCGCTGTACCTGCAGGCTGAACAGAGCAAGATGCCTGAACTGAGGAGGGTTATAGTAGCGCACGGGGACACCGTGGTTATGGAGCCGACCCTTGAGCTGGCTCTTGATAGAATATTTGGAAGCGGGAAGGGCGCAGGTACACCTGCCGTTGAGTTGCAAACCGAGCCCGGGACTCAGCGGCCGGATGCAAGTGTCGCAGAACTGGCCAAAAAGGCTGACCAACTCTATGACGAAGCCCAAAGCAAGCTCAAGGCTGGGGATTGGACCGGCTATGGTGATGCTTTGTCCAGGTTGAAGCAGACTCTATCAGAACTGGTGGATAAATCAGGCCAGTAAAGGATGGGGACTGAAACAAAGTGGTATCTACCGGCAAGGCATTAGATGCCCGCCAGCCTTATCAAATGTGCGCTAAAAGAGCTGCCGGCGGTATGCCGGCAGCTCTTTGTAACAAAAAATAGGGGGTATGGTTATGGGTATTGGCAAGGTTAGACGCCTGGGAGTCTTAACTGGCGGGGGTGACTGTCCCGGCTTAAACGCAGTAATCCGAGCGGTTGTGAAAACAGCCGTAAGGGATTATTCTCTTGGAGTGGTCGGGTTTGAAAACGGTTTTGGCGGGCTGCTCCAGAACCGGGCCCGTGACCTGTCTGAAAAGGATGTAGTAGGTATACTGCCCAGAGGGGGCACTATCCTCGGCACTACCAATAGAGACAACCCCTTTCATTATCCGACCATAGTAAACGGTGAGAAAGTGTTCAGGGATGTTTCCGACAGGGTTATGGAGAACATCAGTATCCACGGAATCGATGCTTTGATAATTATAGGTGGGGACGGCAGCCTCAGCATCGGTAAGGAGCTTTTTGAGAAAGGCCTGCCGGTGGTGGGTGTGCCCAAAACTATAGACAATGACTTATCAGCAACCGACCAGACCTTTGGCTTTGATACTGCTTTAAATACAGCCACTGAAGCCATTGACAAGCTACACACGACTGCAGAATCGCACCACCGTGTGATGGTCCTGGAGGTAATGGGGCGTTATGCCGGGTGGATTGCCTTGGAGGCAGGTCTGGCCGGCGGCGCCGACGTCATACTTATTCCTGAGATACCTTATTCCATTGAGAAAGTTAACGCCAAAATCATGGAGAGGTTCGAGTCCGGTAAAAAGTTCAGCATTGTGGTAGCGGCGGAAGGGGCCAAACCTGTTGGGGGGGATATGGTTGTCCAAAGGATGGTCCCGGATAGTTTTGAGCCGGTGCGTCTGGGGGGTGTTGGAAACCTGGTCGGCAGGCAAATCGAAGAAGGTACCGGAATGGAAACCAGGGTGACGGTGCTTGGCCACCTGCAGCGGGGTGGTACCCCGACTGCCTTTGACCGGGTCCTCGCTACACGTTTTGGTGTTGCTTCGGTAAACCTGGTTATGGAAGGAAAATTTGGTGAAATGGTCTGTCTGCAGACCCCCTATATAAAATCAGTGCCTCTGGCTGAGGCGGTGGGTGAAATGCGGGTGGTTCCCACCGACAGTGACCTGGTCCGGGCGGCCAGGCAAATCGGTATTTCCTTCGGAGGCTGATTCCTGCAAGATCTGGTAACAGTGCACCACAAATTGGCGCCCCCGGCTAGCGAAAGGCAAGTGGAGCGCTTCACTTGTTTAAGAAAATTTTTCAGGGTTACAATATTAAGAAGGATCGGGTTTTATCCAGTAAAGCCCTAGATTAAAAAATGCAAGGAATAAACTGTGTTCAGGCAGAAGGCTTTGCTACAGCATCCAGATGCATGATATAGCCTGGTGGAAAACTTGTACTCTTTATGACTCATATGTTAAAATTAGCCACAGATGCAACTACAGGAGGAGCCGGGAACTTGAAAGTCGGCATTTTTACCGATAGCTACTTGCCCTATACCAGTGGCGTCGTGCGTTCAATACAGACCTTCAAGGAGGAACTAACCAGCCTTGGGCATGACGTTTTTATTTTTGCGCCAAGTTACAAAAACTGCAATCATGAAAGCAGGGTATTTCGTTTTGCCTCCATCCCGTCCCTGACGAACCGTGAATTCACCTTGGCTGTTCCTTTCTCACTGCGCTTAAAGCCAATTATTCAGGGCTTGCAACTGGATTTAATACACGTCCACTCCCCCTTCCTGCTGGGGCGGCTCGGCGCGAAGTATGCAAGAAAAGAGGGTATCCCTCTGGTTTTTACCTACCATACCCTTTATGAAGAGTATGTCCACTATGTACCATTTGCCAGATCCTTTACCAAAGAAATGGCCCAAAAGGTCAGCCGTGATTTTTGCAACCAGTGCGACCTGGTTATTGTTCCCACAGCCATTATCGCTGATTATCTGCAAAAAATCGGAGTAACGGTAAATATTAGCAAGGTTCCTACCGGCATCAAAATTGACAAGTTCCAAACTGCTGACAGGGCTTGGCTGCGCCAACGTTTTAACATTAGCCCACAGGAGAAAATCCTTCTTTTCGTGGGAAGATTGGGGCGGGAAAAGAATATCGGCCTTCTGTTGGAGAGTTTTAGCCTGGTTAACAGTGAGATTAACCAGACAACCCTGGTAATCGTCGGGGGTGGGCCAGAGGAGGAGGAGCTTAGATCAGAAGCGGACCACCTCGGCATTGGAGAACGGGTTGTCTTTACCGGTACACTCTCGCCGGATGAAGTTGCCAACTGCTATGCAGGGTCTGACTTATTTGTCTTCTCTTCTATTTCCGAAACCCAAGGGATCGTTATTGCGGAGGCTAAAGCGGCCGGGCTTCCTGTTGTAGCCGTTGGGGCTTATGGAGTGTCTGAGATGGTCGAACATGGTATGGATGGCTACCTGACGGAACCGGAGCCACTACAACTGGCTAAACATATCTGTCACGTGCTGAAGTATGACAGCCTGCGGGAGCAGATGAGCAGTAGGGCCAGGTCTAATGCCACAAAGCTATCTTCAGCCAACTGTACCGCACAACTTGTTAAATGTTATACGGACCTTATCGGAAGTTACAAACTAGACGACATTAGATAAAATACACACAACAAGTAAATCATTTGGAATAATTACCATAAAAAATGAGGGTGTGAATTCATTCGCACCCTCATTTACCGGTCAAGTGCTCTGTGCGTAATTTTAGGCGAGTTCCGCTTGTCGCCAGCAGCGCCGCGTATCGCAATGTATAATAGCCAATATACTTAGCAAAGTGGGTGCGGATTACAATTGCACAGCGAAGCATTCGGAAATTCAACTGAATTTCGTACCCACATTTTTGAGAAGCGCTTTGTGCGCCTTTATGGCGGAGGTCTTACTGCAATAGTCGTTTCAATATTTTCCCACTTGCTCCGCGGGGGAGTTCACTGGTGAAGACAAATGCTTCCGGTAATTTATATCCCGCCAGCCGATCTTTTAGAAAGTAAAATAATTCCTGCTTGTCCGGGTTATGTCCTTCGTCGGGAATAACGAAAGCCTTTATTACCTGTCCCTTGAGGGGATGCGGCACCCCGATCACGGCAGCTTCCGCCACCCCCGGGTGTTCCTCGAGAGCGAGCTCTACTTCTCTGGGGTAAACGTTGAAACCTGCATTTATAATCAACTCTTTTTTACGTCCAACAATAAAAAAGAAGCCGTCCTGATCCTGGTAGGCCAGGTCGCCCGTATGCAGCCATCCGCCCTGCAGGGCGGACAAGGTTTCCTCCTCCCGGTTAAAGTAACCCTGCATGATGTTCGGACCTCTGGCAATCAGTTCGCCGATTTCACCAAACGGCATCTCCCGGCCCTCGTCGTCTATTACCTTTGCTTTCACCCCTGGCAGGGGGACACCGACAGAGCGGATTTTGCGTGTTCCTTGAATTGGATTCAGGCACACAATCGGAGAGGCTTCTGAGAGGCCGTAGCCCTCAACAATCGGGGTGTTAAATTTCTTTTCAAATTCCACCAGGTTTTCCCCGGAAATAGAATCCCCACCTGAGAAGGCAAATCTGAGCTTAGGAAAAACAACCTGACGGCGGGACTTCAACAGCAGTGAAAACATGCTGGGAACTCCGCAGAATATGGTAACTCCTTCATCTACCAACACCTGCAATATCTCCTTGGGTTTAAAGCTGTCCAGGATAGTGATGGCGCCGCCGAGATATAATGGAAACAGGACACTGGTTGCCCAGCCAAAGCTATGGAACATGGGCAACACAGCCAGAAAATTATCTTCGCTGGTAAAGCCGGAGACATCTTCCATGGCTTTAACGTTAGCTATAAGATTGGCGTGAGTAAGCATCGCTGCCTTGGGCTGTCCGGTAGTCCCAGAGGTATAAAGAAAGGTACAAGTACTGAAGTCAGTTACATCTGGGAAGCTGACCTGGGGTGAGTCAGCAATCTCCTGTCTACACTTATCGTCAAGTAGCACTACGGTAAGACCCGGCAGTGGCAGCCGCCCCATGTGTTGGCCTATCTCGGGATTCACAATGAGGAAACGGGAACCTGAATCCTGGAGCATAAAAGCGAGCTCACGAGGCGCTTGCAACAGGTTTAACGGAACAACAATACCGCCCGCCCGCGTAATCCCCAGATAACTGTATATAAACCCAGGGCAATTGGGCAATGCGATAGCTGCCCGGTCGCCGGGCTTTAACCCCATTTTTATGAAATACCTGGCGTACTGTTCAACATTGTGCTCCAAATCAGCGTAGGTAATTGTTTCGCCATGATAGCGTAAAGCTGTACGCTGTGTATGTGGAGCGTTTCTCTTATGTAGCTCAAAAACCTTCAATGGAGAACCCTCCTTGTGCCTTTTCTTTTTTACTCTTCTTCTTTTTCTACAACACCACGCTTAATCCTCTTCTCAGAACTCTAACATTCTTCATTTTGGAACAATATGGTAGTATTGGGCAGTATTTTTGTGATGCCTTTCATGTTTGACCGGGCCGGGATGGAAAGATATAATAATATTGGCAAAAAAGAAAGTAAATACTGCCTTAATGATAATACCGGCGCCGATTTTTCTATTGTGCCGGTTGGTGCTAAAAGTAATATAGGAGGGGTTCGCTTTGGATAGAATCAAATCTGCTTATGAAATGGCCCTCGAGCGGTTTAAGCAAAGAAAAGAAGTACCACAGGCAGAAATGGACAGGATGGAGTATGAGCCTTTGGGCAAGAGCGTTGCCGCCATTTTTCTAAGGGAAAAGGATTTTGACATGATGGTTGAGGTTGCAAAATATCCCCAACAATTTCAGGGATATATTCTCGAAGGTATCCAGAAGACACTTTTAAGCAACCTGCTTCCACCGATAGATAAAAACACACTTGAAGACAACCTGAGGGCAATGCAGGGACTTCTTCTCGTTAAAAAGGACAAGGACGCCGTCAAGGAGGTCCTGGGCCAGTTGGAAAACCTTTTTCAATACTATGAGCAGGCCTTGACTCAGACATACAGCCAGTTTAAACAACAATTTACAGAAAAGCTAAGCCCTTCAATAAGGGCAATGGAGAAAAGAACCGGACAAAAGTTTAAGATAGATCCAGAAAAACAGCCCGGTTTCCAGGATGAATGGAATAAAGTGGTAAGTCGTTTGAACTTACAGTATGAGCAGGTACTGGATGAGCAAAAAGAAAAATTGAGAAATATAAAGTAATAAGAACAAAAAGGCGGGGAATCCGAGCCTTTTATTCTAGTTCTTTGGTTTCTTCGCTGGGGCGGGTGCAAAGTTGAATGTGGATGTAAGCTTTTGGTTCCGGCCTTTTATGAAGAAATAGCTCAGGATAGCTCCCAAGAGGGTCAATCCGGAGGAAGACCAGAACATCAGCCCGGTTCCCTTGTTTGCCAGAAAACCGTAAAGAGGAGGGCCAAAAGCCACACCAAAAAACCTGACACTACCGTATAAAGAGGTAACCAGACCTCGTTCATCAGTAGAAGCAGCGCTGGTGATCAGGGTGTTCAGGCAGGGTAGGACCATACCGGTACCGATCCCCACCACCGAAATCGCTACAAAGTATAAAATCACATTTCTGGAAAGCGGCAGTAAAATGAGCGCCGCGGTCATTATTGTCAACCCGGATACAACCAGGATTTTCATCAGAGTCTCCTTTCCTTTAATTATAAATCCGGTTGCAAATGATGTAGCGCTCATAAAAAGGACTGGGATGGCCAGGACAAGACCCTTCTTGATCCCGTCCAGTCCGTATTGCTGCTCAAGAAATTCTGAGAGATAGAATAAAACTCCGAAAAGGACCATCAGGGCAATAGCCCCGGCCAGGTAGGAGGAAAGCAAGAGGCCCTTCTGGTTTTTGAAGACCTTGGTGAAATTTTTAAGATATATGTCCAGCTTTTGCTTGTTCCGTTTAGTATCTGGTTCCTTGACCAGGAACCACATGCCGATAACTACAGGGATTACAATGATAGGAAAAAAGATAAAGGCAGCGTACCAGGTGATTAAACCCACGGCGGAACCCAGAACCGGGCTAATCACTTTGCCCAGACCGTTGGATGATTCAATGGTTCCCAGGGACTGGCTGCGCTGTTTGCCGGAAAATAAATCTCCGCACAAAGCCATCGCTATCGGAGCGGTACCCGCTGCCCCTGCACCCTGCAACACCCTTCCAGCCAGAATACCAAAGAATGCAGCATCCTTTAAAAAAATTGAAGCTAATGCAGCGACTATCCCCCCCAGGCCGTATATGACCAATGATGGAATTATGACAAGCTTCCTTCCGTAACGGTCGGAAAGGAATCCTGCCAAAGGTATTATTATGCCGGCCGGAACGGAGAATAAAGTTATTAACAGGCTCACTTGCACTGAAGTTAGCTTCAGCGCATCCTTGATATCCGGCAGGACGGGTATCAGCATTGAGTTGCCAAGAACCATGATCAGCGGTACACCTGCAAGGGCAGTCACTGCCACCCAAAAATTATTAGCTGGTTTTTGTGTCGCGTTATTATCTGTTGCCATCCCAATCCCCCTCACCCATTTCTCTTTCTTAAATTACCCAATGATTAAGAAAAATATATTATTGGACACAGACATGCAGGGTGGCTCCCCTAAAAGAACAATCAAATTGCATGTAATACCTATTCAATCAGCCAGTATAGGTATATTATTAAGTTAATATAGTTTATAAGGAGTTTGCATCCAGACGCCTTTTGAAATTATTTTGGGAGAGTGGTAATTGTGGATAGGGAACTGGCCATGGAACTGGTAAGAGTAACGGAAGCGGCGGCAATAGCCTCGGCACAATGGATGGGCCGGGGACGAAAAAACGAGGCCGACGGCGCCGCTACCAACGCCATGCGCAGAATGTTTGATACGGTATCCATCGACGGTACTGTTGTTATTGGGGAAGGCGAGATGGATGAGGCGCCGATGCTCTACATCGGAGAAAAAGTGGGATGCGCTACTACCCCTGCGGTGGATGTGGCTGTAGATCCATTGGAGGGTACAAATATTCTGGCAAAAGGCTTGCCCAATGCCATGTCTGTTATTGCCATCGCAGATAGGGGAAATCTTTTGCACGCGCCGGATATGTACATGGAGAAGCTTGCTGTAGGTCCAAGAGCAGCGGGCAAGGTCCATCTTGACGATCCCATTGAAGAGACCCTTAGAATTGTTGCAGAAGCCAACAACAAGAGAGTGCAGGACTGTGTTGTAATTATCCTGGAACGTGACAGACATAAGGAATTAATAGAGTCGGTGCGCCGGGCAGGGGCAAGAGTCAGACTAATAGGGGACGGTGATGTCAGTTCGGCTATTTCCACGGCATTTGACGATACCGGCATCGACATCTGCGCCGGAATCGGAGGCGCGCCGGAAGGTGTCATTGCTGCAGCGGCACTAAAGTGCCTGGGCGGGGAAATGCAGGCGCGGCTCTATCCGGAAGATGAGCAGGAGTATGAACGCTGCCTGAGCATGGGCATTAGCGATCCAAAGTGCATCCTCACCATGGACGACCTGGTCAAGGGCGACGACGCTATTTTTGCGGCTACTGGTGTCACCGACGGAGAGCTATTGAAGGGTGTCCGCTTTTATGGCGGGGACAGGGCTGAAACCCACTCCGTGGTCATGCGGGTCAAGACCGGGACAGTCCGTTTTATCAGGGCGATTCATAATCTTGCCCGCAAGATGGATCCCAAAGTATTGCAATACAAAACTGAATAGACAGTGAACGACTTTTATCATATTAAGGCGGCAGGATGAACCTGCTGCTTTTGTTTGAAAATTGATTTTTTGCAACTGGCGTGATAGTATCGATGCGTATTGAAATTTATGCCAGGCAGGGGTGTCATTACGCTTTGGCAGATTTCTTTTGTTTTAATAAAATAAACTATCTCCTGGGCTCAAGTTTCCGGCGTGTTGAAGTTTCTGCTTCCCTGCGGGAGGGGTCTGTGTTGCTTGTAAGAGGTCCGTCCGGCTCAGGTAAGTCCACGTTGCTCAGGGTTTTGTCACGGCTGCAAGAGCTGGTTGACGGCCAGGTATTTTTCCGGGGGGTTAACATGTTTTCTTTCACACCCCAGGTATGGCGCAGTAAGGTCCATTACGTCCCGCAAAAGCCTGCTGTTTTTCCCGGTACCGTTCACGATAACCTGCTAAGACCCTACTCCCTTAGAATTAACAGGTCAAAAGAATTTAACCTGGAGACAGTACAAAGGTCACTGGATAAACTGATGCTGGATTTTAATATAATGGAACAGAACGCGGGCACACTATCCGGTGGTGAAGCCGCGCGGATAGCTCTTTTAAGGTCAATCATACTTAGCCCCAATATACTGCTATTGGACGAACCAACAGCAGCTCTTGATGAAAAGGCCAAACAGGCAGTCCTGGGTCTTCTCACGGATTGGCTGGAACAGAAACCTGACCGTGGTATTATACTTGTTTCCCATACTGATGAAAGCACGACATTCCCATCGGCAAATCTTCTTGAGATAGGCAGGTGATGAGGGTGGGGCAAGTAGATGCCGGAGTTATTCCCATTACTGATTTTCAACTGGCCCTCAGTGTTATTTTGGTTTTCATTACAGGTTTAATTACGGCAGTATTGAGGCTCGGGCTGCTAAAGTCGCTATTTTGGGGCACGGTCAGGACTTTTGTACAGCTAACGCTGATTGGTTACGCACTGAATTTTATCTTTAATTTTAATAACCTTGCCCTAATTATCACGATTGTTGTCTTCATGTGTGGTGTCGCTTCTAAAACGGCCGTAAACCAGACGCTTTCAGTGGGGAAGTTCCCGCTGGTACTGGGTTTTGTATCTCTTTTAGCCAGCACCTTTCTGGTTGGCACAATTGTGGTAGCTCTGATCATAGCCCCCAAACCGTGGTACACTGCAAGGATCGTTATCCCTATTTTTGGAATGATCCTTGGAAACTCAATGAACGGCATCTCACTTGCAATGGATCGGCTGGTATCAGAAGTTAGATCTAGAGTTGCCGAAGTGGAGTCGTTGTTAAGCTTTGGGGCAACACCCTGGGAGGCTGTCAGGGATTGTGCCAAGGTTGCTTTGCGTGCAGGGATGACTCCCACCATAAACTCTCTTATGGTGGTTGGACTGGTAAGTCTTCCCGGCATGATGACCGGTCAGATCCTGGGAGGAGCTGACCCGCAGCAGGCAGTGCGGTATCAAATTGTAGTTATGCTGATGATTACAGCTGCGGTAGCCATTGGTTGCCTTTTACTGGTAATGATGTATTACAAAAAGGTGTTTACATTGGATGACGCTTTGGCGGCTTCCCTGTTAGATACGGACGGCAGAAAGAAGTAAGATGAACGTTTACCAATGCAAAGGTCTCAAATTAATTTGCCATATGGTGGAAGCTGTGGTAATTTATAGTGAGAGGCTGAAGTTGAAAATTTGAAGAGAAAACCGGTATTTTGTGTACCGGAATAGGAAAGGGGTATAAGTTGAACTACTCGTTAATCACCAGCCATATTATCTATGATGTAGATGAAATAGTGGAGATGTTGGAAGAAAATCTTGATGAATATGTATTAATGGAACACTACCTTGAGGATCAATTGTTGGAATCCAGCGTTATACTTCTGGAAGAGGTAGAGCTGGATTATGATCCCGGAGAAGCAGGTAGGTTTTTTAAGAAAAATTATCTAAAGGAAGAAGCCGAAGATCAGGAATTTACTTATCTGTTAAGAAATAATTTTCCCACGAGTATCTTTATTAACGGTTCACTGGTGGAGATCGAAATCCAAGACGGTCGCATCGTATGTCTGGTAGGTGACCGGGGTGAGTTAATTTTACGTACTGGGTTGGAAAGTTATGTTATTTCGCCTCTATTTAATTTATATATTCAACCGGACAAAGGTGATATACTTTTCAACGCCATAGTTACAGTGCTTAAACAAAACCAGGATAAAATGAAAAGAAGTGAAATAAGCCAGGAATCTTTTTCTATGGTTTCAGGGGTATGCCTGATGGCCATGGCTAAAATTAATGAACTGGCAGTCAATAATTATGAGCTTTATCTGTCCCACGATGAAATGCTTTTGTTTGGATTGGCTCTCAATCTTGCCGATGAAGGTGGAGATAAGGATACACAGGCAACGACCAGGTCAGTGATGGAGCAGATTAAAATCTATTTTCCGGAGATCGAGCACATTTCTCCAGAGAGCTTTGAACCATCCCAAAAGATGGGCAAGTTGCTTGAATTCAAAAGGCACGATCTGAATGATAATTAAGAGGGGAAATTATCACAAAGAAGTATGTTGAATATTTGAGATAATGCGGCGGATTTATACCAGGAGTGGTTTCTTTATGGCATTTCCTTTCAATAGCAATTTAGATCTTGAAAGTATCATTTTAAAACCAATATTGATGCTTTCTTCCTTTATCCTTTTTTTCTCATTGTGGAAACTTTACCGGGTTTACATAAGAGAGAGATCTTGGGCATTTTCTCTTATTGGTATAGGTTTGTATGCCATTGGAACGACCATCAATTTTATGTTTGAGTTTAACAGTGAGACCCCGGTTATAATTGATTATACGAAGAATGGCTTTATGGCTTTGGGAATGTCTGTTTTCACGATCGGAATTATGATGATTGTTAGACAGTTGATAAGCATGGCTAATACTGATCCAATCACAGGATTATATAATAATAGGTTTTTGCATAACATATTAGATCACGAACTCAAACGCTCAAAAAGATACGGGTTGCCCCTTTCTATAATTTTTATTGACCTTAATAATTTTAAAAATGTCAATGATCTGATGGGTCATTCGATTGGTGATGTGGTTTTGCGTAAGGTGTCTGAGAAATTACTTGAATCAGTTCGGGCAACTGATGTCCTGGCCAGATATGGAGGAGACGAATTTGTAGTTCTTATGCCGCAGACGGAATCCAGCAGTTCCAAAATAATAATTAAAAGGCTGCAGGAAGCAGTATGTAATTTGGATTTGCCGGGCGACTCTAAAATTAGCTTGAGTTTTGGCATAGCCGGATATCCAGAGGATGGAGATAATGCCGACCAATTGCTGAATATTGCTGATCGGCGGATGTACGAGAATAAGTATTTGAGTGAGAACAAATAATTGCTTGAATTTCAAAAAAATTAGTACGGCTTGATTTTGAACATTTAACCCTAACGTGAAAAACATTGGGTTCTTTTTATATGGATATACAATAAAATCATATAATTCTACATGAATGTAAAGTTATATCGCATATTTACCATATCACACTAGAAATAGATGTATTCTAAAAGCTTGGTATTTATATATAGCTATATTGCGAATTATTACCTAACATAAAAATAGTCGATGTGGTCATTATAATAACAGGTTGAAAAAATAATTATTAAGGAGGAATATCGGTGGCCAATAACAACAACAACCAAATTCTGGTTCCCCAGTCCCGTCAAAACTTAAATCAAATGAAGTATGAAATTGCATCTGAGCTTGGTTTCCCAAATTACAACCAAATTGATAAAGGTAGTCTCCCCAGCAGGGCCAATGGTTATGTTGGAGGTAATATTACCAAAAGGTTGGTTTCACTTGGTGAAGCTGCACTGGCTAATAGTGGTGGACAAGTAATATCTGCTACCCAATCCGTTAATTTGGAGACACCTCAGCAATAATAGGCTTGTCTAAAAATAATTACTTATAATATTTAAAGGGTTAATTATGTTAACCCTTTAAATATTTGGTATTAGAAGCAAAGAGTTAGTAAATAATTAAATTATTTTACTTAACTCAAAAATAACCATGTTAATTGTGCGAATTATTACCTGACATAAAAATATTTAAGATGGTCACTCTAATATCAGATAAAAGAAAGGAGGTGTAAAATATATGGCGAACAACAACAACAATCAGATTCTGGTGCCACAGGCTCGCAATAGTTTAAATCAAATGAAATTTGAAATTGCATCTGAGCTTGGTTTTGCCAACTATGACCAGATTGATAAAGGCAGCCTGCCGAGCAGGGCCAATGGGTATGTTGGAGGCAACATTACTAAGAGGCTGGTTTCACTAGGTGAAAGCGCTCTGGCTAACAAGCCTGTCTAATAATTGAATCTTGATTTTATCTCCTTAATTAAGCGAAAATATAGAGGGTAAATACCCTCTATATTTTTTGTAACACGGTAAAATTTTCTTGACACCGTAAATAATCAAACATACTAAATTGGAACACCCTTAGCTAATAGTTTAGTTCGGACCTCTACTGACAAATACTGGTTTATATAATTCTCCCAATCAGGAAAGCGGTTTTTTAGTTCTAAAAGCATTTCAGCATTTTCATAATATATTTCTGCAAGCTTGTCGGCATTTTCCCTATTTCGAAAAAACCTTGATAATAGATACAGCAATGGAACAGGCTCCTTTTTATAATATATTTAAGCGCCGGAAACAGCGCTTGTATTCATATATAGACCGTATCAAGTGTTTCTATTAGTATATAGCTCAGCTGTATTTTTTGTTAATGATTCATTAGGGAAAATGAAAATTTTTTTACAGAGTCACTATGCAGCATTACATCATATGATGGTAAAAAAGGAAAGGGGAGTGTCGCATGGCCGACTTTGCAGCTGAGGGTGTTGGTGCCGGTTTTGGCAACTGGGCATTTATCATCTTCTTAATCTTTATTCTGCTAATCTTCGGTGTAGGTTTCTGGGGCGGTTTTATATAATAGAAAATCTGAGTGCAATATAGTTGCTTAATTCTTCAACCCAGCGACCAGTAAAAGGAAGAGAATCAAACCATTAGTGTGGTTTGATTCTCTTCCTTTTACTGGTGATTTGAGCTTCTTTCCGGACAAGGGAAGACCGGGGAAAACCCTGAAAGAGAATGAGAGGCATTTTTAATATGTTATAATAATAGTGCAATCGAAAAAAATATTTACAATATTAGTTATAGCTAATAGGAATCGAGGAGATATAGTGAAAGCGCTTGTACTGGCTGAAAAGCCCAGCGTGGCACGGGAAATTGCCAGGGTGTTAAAATGCAATATCAAAAACAAGGGATTCCTGGAGGGGCCACAATTCGTGGTGACCTGGGCGCTGGGGCATCTGGTTACCCTGGCCGAACCGGATGATTACGATCAGAAATACAAGGAGTGGCGTCTGGAAGATTTGCCAATGCTGCCGTCCAATATGAAATTAAAAGTAATCAGGCAAACTTCTCATCAGTTCCAAGTAGTTAGAAATTTAATGAAACGATCAGATCTTAAGGAACTGGTCATAGCCACCGACGCCGGTAGGGAAGGAGAATTGGTAGCTCGCTGGATTATGACCCTCGCCAATTGGAAGAAGCCCTTTAAACGCTTGTGGATCTCATCCCAGACTGATAATGCAATATTGGATGGTTTTGCAAATTTAAAGACTGGCGCCGCCTATAATAATCTATATGATGCGGCAGTTTGCCGGGCCGAAGCGGATTGGCTGATCGGGCTGAATGTTACCCGGGCGTTGACCTGTAAGTTTAATGCCCAGTTAACAGCGGGCAGGGTTCAGACTCCCACGCTGGCCATGATAGTAAACAGGGAGGATGAAATTAAGCAATTTGTTCCGGTAGATTTTTGGACCATTCGGGCGGATTTCGGGGACTACTTTGGTGATTGGCGGAACCAGGCCGGAAACAGTCGGATATTTAACCGCACCCAGGCAGAAGAAATTATCTCTAAAATCAATGGTCATCCGGGGATAATCAAAGAGGTTCGTACTGAGGGCAAGAGTGAACCGGCGCCCCTGGCCTACGATTTAACCGAATTACAAAGAGACGCCAATAAACGATACGGGCTTTCAGCGCAAAAAACCCTGTCTATCCTGCAAGATTTATATGAGCAGCACAAGCTGGTAACATATCCGCGAACCGACTCCCGCTATATTCCTTCTGATATTGTCCCTACTCTTCCGGGCCGGTTGAAAAGCATCGCCGTGGCGCCCTATGTGGAGCTGGTAAAACCGCTATTACAGAAACCAATAACGCCGACAAAACGTTTTGTTGATAACAGTAAGGTTACCGACCACCATGCCATCATCCCCACGGAACAACCGCTCAGATTAGCGTCCTTGTCTGTAGAGGAAAAAAACTTGTATGACTTAATAGTCAGAAGGTTTATCGCTGTGTTGTACCCTCCTTACCGCTATGAACAAATTACCTTGATTACAGTAATTAACGGTGAGAACTTTCACTCCCGGGGCAAAGTTGTAAAAGATAAGGGTTGGCGGGCAGTGACCTCCAAGCCGCCAGAAAAAAATGAGTTGAATGAGGATGTGCTGCCGGAGCAGACCTTGACCCTGCAACAAAAAGGCGAGCATAAACAGGTTAAAAGTTGTAAAATAAATAGTTCAAAAACAAAACCACCGGCCCGTTATATCGAAGCCACCCTATTGACGGCTATGGAAAGCCCCGGCAAGTTTATTGAAGACGAGGAATTACGTGAAAGTATGAAGGGAAGCGGGTTGGGAACACCGGCAACCAGAGCTGATATAATAGAAAAATTGCTTTATAACAATTATATCGAACGACAGGGTAAAGAATTAGTCCCTACTTCAAAAGGAAAACAGCTGATCAAGCTGGTAGCGCCGGAACTCAAAACCCCTGAATTAACTGCCCAGTGGGAGCAAAGGCTTTCTAATATTGCCAGGGGTAAGGGCAGCAAAGCAGAATTCATGGTTGACATCCGTCAAAGCGCTAAGGAACTGGTTAAAAGCGTCGTTGCAGACACAGCCGTGTATAAGGCTGACAATATTTCGAAAACAAAATGTCCGGTTTGTGGTAAGTTTATGCTGCTTGTGAATGGTAAAAGGGGAAAAATGCTGATCTGTCAGGACCGGGCCTGTGGTCACCGGCAGCCTGAAAAACAGGATGAATTCGGTTATAAGAGCTCAAAAGGAGCCAGTAGAGCCAACCAAAAATTAATTGCCCGCTACAGTGACCATGGCTCTATTGGAAATAATTTGGGCGATTTATTGAAGGCGGCATTAGCGAAGGAAAACTCATCGGAAAAAGAATAAAAAATCAAATGAGGCAAATACATGTAAAAGAAGAAGGAGCAGTTAAACTACCCCTTCTTCTTGTATTAGCGGTTTGATATTTGCCGGAAGCAATCGCTGCAATAAACAGGCCGGTCTCCGCTTGGTTGAAAGGGAACCTGGGTTTCCTTATTGCAGTTCGCACATATCGCCGGATACATCTGGCGGTTTTGGCGATTATCAGTCCGACGATTCTGATTTTTGCGTGCTGCGCGACAATCCGGGCAACGTCCCGGGTCATTCGTAAATCCTTTCTCCGCAAAGAATTCTTGTTCCGATGCAGAGAAGACGAATTCACAGCCGCAGTCACGACATGTCAGATAGCGATCTTGATACATGAAAACACTCCCTCGATTTTTTTAGCTCCATTGGTATAGGAAAAAATAAAATTTATTCCCTAACCAATTTAACGAGAGAGGGAAAATTCATAACCTAACCATTAGAACCAAATAATTATAACATGCTATCCTTCATAAGTCAATGAATGTAGAACAAACCTCTATAATGTAAATATAAAAAGACAACCCTTAGGTGTCTTTTAAAAAATTAACCTTGAGCATTTTCAAATGTTTTGATAATAATCATGGAATTATGTGTCAAACATATATTTTAAGGGGTATGGTTTGGTTTGTAAGAAGCAATGATACTGCGCTAAAGGGAAGATCAATATATTAAAAATTTGTTTCCCAGAACAATATACTACCACTGCTGCTATTTAATGAAATTATATACAATAAATCTCTTCATATCACCGTTTCTCTACACAATTTAACGTTTGTTTCTTGCTAATTTTTTTGGTAGTATAGACTGTAGGAGAATGACTTCGGTCAGTTTGGATACAATAAAGGAGCAATGATAATAAGCTATTTCAGGTTAATTATGGAAAATGATATTCAAAAAATTGAAAGAGTTGATTAAATGAAATCGGAATTTGATGCAGCGAAAGCTAAATCGCTTATCGGAAAAAGTGTAGTCATTGGTTTTTCCTACATTGATAAAGATGATAATTTGATCGATCAGGAACAATTATTTGGCGATATTATTAATTTTAATGAGAGAGTTTGCGTTGTCAAAATAAAGAGTACAGGTAATGAAATGACTTTGCCCCCTGTTGTTGAAGCTTTTGCGGAAGCTGCAAAAGGCGAGTATCGTAATAAAAAAACCGGTGAAGTTGTTACTGACCCGGATTTAACAGTTGCTTGGACAATTAGAATACCAACGCCCGATAATTAAAATTGAATTTATTTTTAAAAAGGCCGGCAATGGCCTTTTTTCGTCTCATGTACTGCAGCTTAAGCCGGGACTTGTTTAAACAATCAAACCCTATTATTATATACTTGACAAATTCGTAGAACATGTTCCAATAAAAGGGGTTTCAACGTGACCAAAAACTTTCAACAGAAGTTTTTAAAAAAAGTCAAACGAGCTATCTATGATTACGGCATGATTGAAAACGGAGACAGGATAGCGGTGGGGTTCTCCGGCGGCAAGGATAGCGTCACCCTTCTGCATGCTCTTCACCTGCTAAGACGTTCGCTTCCTGTGAAGTTTGAACTGGAAGCAGTTTTTATTAAAACCGGTTGGCCGATGGATATACCGGTATTAGAAGACTTCTGCCAATCTCTAAATATATCTTTCCACGTTGTGGAAACGGAAATAGCCAAGATCGTGTTTGAGGACAGGGAGGATGACAATCCCTGCGCTATTTGCTCACACTTGCGCCGTGGAGCTTTACACAGTAAAGCGCTTGAACTTGACTGTAACAAAATTGCCTTAGGCCATCACCTGGACGATGTAATGGAAACATTTTTTATGAGCATGATCTATACCGGGCAGATGCGCGTTTTTTCACCGGTTACCTTTCTTGACCGAACCGGTTTGACCATGATCAGGCCTCTGGTATACCATCACGTAGAGGAAATCGTTTCTTATGTGGAATCAGAGAAATTGCCATTTATCCAAAATACATGTCCTGCCAATGGTTTTACAAACAGGGAGGTAGTGAAGAAATTTCTTGCAGACATGGTCAAACGTTTCCCTGATTTTAAGGCTCGATTTCTCACTTCCCTCAAAACATTCGATCAGCGGCATCTATGGCCTGATGCCATGTCCAAGTGTTCCGGGTAAACAACATTAAAATAGTTGATAAGGTAGCTTATGATATTCGAAAAAATGACGCAGCAGACGTTATTTTGTAGAATTTAGTAGTAAAAGGGATTGTAAATATGATAGAATATCACCATGATACATGGTGCTGTGGGTAAATTGAACAGTATCACTGAAACGCTACATACCGTTGACATCAAATGTGGGTAATTATGGGTAATTAAAAATTAAAAACGTCTGGAGGCTTAATAAAATGATCAAGGTCGAGATTTCTAAAGAAGCCAGAGACTATATTCTCAAAACGACTGATGCCCTTACTGTGGACCTGTTAATGTTAGGCGGTTGAGGGGGCGTAGTTAATGAGCCTGCCGTGTCAGCAGGTAAACCGCATGCGCCCGAAAAATTTGACGAAGTTATTGTTGACGGGATTAAGGTTTATATTTTTAAGGAGGCCGTTAGTGTTCCGGAGGGGATTAAGATATCCCTGGTGGGCGATTGGTGGATATTCCATAGACTGCAGGTCGAAGGGCTGATCTATGAACAACCCATCGCAGGCTGATGTACACAATGACTTTGCCGCTAATCGATATAGTTGATCGTAAATCTGTAAGGCCCGGGCTTTGCAAAAACAAAGCGATTGTCAGGCAACTGCCT
This sequence comes from Pelotomaculum sp. FP, assembly GCF_004369245.1. NCBI lineage: Bacteria > Bacillati > Bacillota > Clostridia > Eubacteriales > Desulfotomaculaceae > Pelotomaculum > Pelotomaculum sp. FP. The sequence continues at coordinate 53,368 of NZ_QFGB01000022.1, forward strand.
GTCGCAGGAATAGCAAAACACAAATGAACCACTTCAAGGCGCCCACACCGGAGGGTGCCTTTGGTGTTCCTAGCCGTTGTACGTGAAGCAATGGGATAACCTATTGCCCAGCGATTAGAGAGTTACACGGAAGTAAAACTCATACGTAATTCACCATTTATATCCAAATGAATAACTTTTCTGAAGAGACTTTTATACTTGACTGTTTTGTTGACTATCTTTACTGCTCAGTTTCTAGATATGGACCTTATATCTCTTGGAACCAGGGTAAAATTAACAGGTAATGCTTGTACGAAAAGGCTTTACACATAGGATAAAGTATAGATTCCTTTGAAATAATAAATTGCAAAGGAGTGATAAATATAAACCCGTTTGAAGTTATACTTAATGCATTTAAACCGTTCTTAGACAAGGAAAAACCACCTATTAACGTTATGGAAGTTAGCAATTTATGGTTTTATTTTGCGGGATCTATGAGCACGTTACGGAACGAAGAGGTAGCATATAATGTCATTGAGGATGAGGAGCTAAAAGAATGGTTTAAAGATGCAATCGAAAATCTTCACAAGCCAATAATTCAAGAACTAAAAGCGTTTCTTGACCAGGAATCTGTTCCCTTACCAAAAATATACTCAGATTTTCCATCAGAAGATTATCGTTCTATTCCTCAAGGCACAAAATTAACAGATGAGGAAACAGCAAATCTAATGTCGTATAATCTATCTCTTGCTCTCAAACTAGGTATGCGGGGAATTACTGAATCAATTCGTCCTGATATTGGATTTCTCTATTCCAGATTTATTGCTCGGGAAATAGCTTTCTCATTGTCATTGAAGGATTTGATGCAGAAGAGAGGCTGGACACAAATCCCTCCAGCTTATTATCCTACAACAGAAATAAAAACACAATAAGATAAGCTTAATCTGTTTACATAACCTGTCAACAACACCGCAGAAATGGAGAAGAAAGTAACAAACCCGAACTGTCCTTTTTTAGTTTATCAGTTACAAAAAATAAGTTACAAAAAATATAAGAAAAAAGCACCCCTTATCGGGTACTTCGCAGCAAAAAAACACCTATCACAAGGAGTCCAAAAATTACTTATGTTGTAGATCTTTATCTGCTTTGATTTTAGGTTGTGGAATGTGATAAATCTCAGTATATGATTCTGTTTCAGCCACTGATAGTGGCGGGGTTGGAATTAATCCGGTACATTCAGTAGATGATACAACTATGTTTGAATCAAAAGATTTATCATCATCAGATTTTAGACGCCTACTTTTGTTTTTATCTTCCATTAATTATTCATTCCCCTTCCATTTACGCTTATTTTATCCAAGTAAGCGGATAATATAAGTGCAAAAAAAAACACCTTTCTTAATGTGGCTGAATACTGGCGGGCAACACAAATTAACAATCTGATATGGAAGGCCATAGGAGACGTTTTAAGACACGAAAAAGTTAAGGCTGGTATGAATCTTCAGGAATATATTTTGGGAGTTTTAAGAGAGATATATATTTTGTAAACCCGCTAAGGTAGGTTGCCGTCGAAGACTAGCCTTACGAGTGGCGATAACAAAAACGTTAATGCCAGTAAAAGAAAAATCCGCCCAACTAGATGGTACAAAGCTACCGGGGGCCACTTCAGATCAGGGTAAGTTTACATAATATATATTATCGGAACAAAATATGGACCCCGAAAAGGGGTTTTGTGTTAGCGTTACCACCAAAAATTATATTTTGAATTATAAATAAGAAGGGCCTATAATTTTATGCTCAACCAGTAATACAAAAAATTCATTATATGTTATATGTTTAGTTTGCTTTTTTAATATATTTTTTATAACGCCAAAAATTAACAAATCACCTCTGTTGTCAAAAAGATTATCCTCCCCACCTGTCTTCATGTTTTTGCACTATTTAGGCAATTAAAAGGCCGGCTTTTACCGGTCTGCAGGGTTCTTTCCTGATTTTTTCTTTTTTTTCTTGACTCTACTCTCCTCTAACATTAGGATATCATCTATAATAATAGCTTTGTAATTCGGTATTTTGAGACACTTAGCACAATTGTCGCAAATCTTTCCAGGATCTAGATCACATACAAAACATTCACAACAATTATCGCAAATCTTATCCTCCTCTAAAATACATTTAATAGATAATACGTCAGAATTTACATAGCCACCTTTATGCATTGCTAATCATCCTTGTCAGTAAGTTAAATGTAATTGTGAAACATAGTTATATTCTATAACGTTCCAACTTATAATGCATTATTTTGTTCTTAAAATGATTATAAATAATCCTTAATGGGTAAATAGAGCGGCAAAATGTCTTAAGTTCATGTCAATCATTTATTTGCGTGTTTTCTGGTAAAGTCAATGGCAAACTTTAGAAATCCTGCTGTCGAACGTTGGGCCAGTGGTAACAGTACACTGGTAGCAAGCCTATATGAGCTAACTGTACCGATGTTAGAAACATATGGGAAATAGCATCGTGATAATCTAGCGTTAAACAATAGCCAGTCACTTGGAGTGAGAAATTTGTTGTAGATACCTCCCGTCTCTACAACAAAATTATTATAGTTATTTAATACCCAGTTTTCATATTCCTTATGACCGGAAAAAGCTGCACCCTTAGCATGGTGCGGAACACACAGGTCCTGAATCAGGTGTAAAGCTGCTCCCAAATAAAAATAATACCTTCCCTTATCACCGCGTTCCCAATGTATTAGAGCTTTGTTAAAAAAATTATCAAATTCCACTCTTGCATCAGGCCAGGGACCCAGTCCTTGGTTAACAACTGGATCAAAGTAATGCGAAAAGTTCTTCCATCCTTTGTCTGCCCACAGTACTCCCTTGTTTAAGAATTCTATGTAATCACTAATATTACGGGCATATGGCAAAGCCCCGTCGTTTTTAAGTATAAGTAAGGCTTGGTTGGTGCAAAAAAGATGGGTATCGCCTTTGCCGGAAACAAGCTTTTGAATTGGTGTTCCCGCAGCTAGAAACAGTTTTACTGCATTCCATGAGGTTGGCCCCATTATTATCCCCCCTCAATTGTTTTTCATATTTACCTATAAACAGTTATTAATGATCCTGAACAATGATGGTAATGTATCCCACACCTTGCTTAAATATTACTTATTAACATGCAAAAATGCAAATTAGATCAAAAAAAATAAAAAAAATACCAATCTGAAAGGAATTACCATCTCTTAAAAAGAAATAAAATAAAACATATCAAAATATGGAAGAGGGGTATTATGGAAAACTGTGAGCTTGAGTATGGGGCAGCGGCTAGGTTAAAGGAAGGTGTGCTTGATCCCGGCCTTTGCAGCGGTTGTGGCGCATGTGTCGGTTTTTGCCCGTATATAAAGTCTTATAACGAGCGAGTTGCTATTATCCATAATTGCCAGATCTGTGAGGGTATTTGCTACCGGATCTGCCCTCGTGGTTTTACACAATACATGTCTTTACGACGGGAGGTTTTTGGAGCAGCTGACTTTGATTCTGTGCTGGGAGCCCATAAAGAGATATACTTTGCCCGTGCCGCTGAAGAAAAAATAAGATCGTGCGGCCAATACGGAGGAGTCGTCTCAGCGCTTTCTGTCTTTGCTCTTAAAGAGGGGTTTATTGAAAGCATCCTGATGACAGGTGGCAATGTGAAAGGGACAAAACCGGTTCTGGTTTCATCTGCCAGCGGTGTAACTGAGTGCGCCGGCTCAAAATATACTGCCGCCCCTACCCTCCGCCTTTTCCAGGATGCTGTAAGGAAAGGATATCAAAAGATTGGCGTTGTTGGCCGGCCTTGCCAGGTCACTGCATCACGTAAGATGCAGCAGGCATCAGAGATTAATGGGCAGTGTATATCGCTCGTGATTGGACTGTTTTGCATGGGTTCGTTTTCACCTGAGTTCTATACTTTTATCAATATGAAGGATTTGGGTAGCTACGACCGTATGGATATTCCCAAAGATGTTCATTTCCGTGGTTCCGATCAAGAAATAATTATACCTTTTGAAGAGATGCGCCAGTTTATCCGCAATGCATGCCTCTCCTGCTATGATCCACTCTCGGAACTGGCTGATATATCGGTTGGTTCAACTGAATATGACCCTGATTGGAATGCCCTGATTTTACGTACTACAAAGGGCTCTGAGTTAGTCGAGCAAGCATGCGCCAGCGGTTATATCGAGATCAAACCTTACCCCCCAGAGTTATTGCCAATTTTAAGAAAAGCTGTTTTTCGTAGAAAAAAGAGAGTTCTTGAACGTCCGGACTTCACTTACCTAAACCTTTCTGCGCAGGAAAGAGAATATTTTCTGTCTACGGGAGATGACGACTAAATGGGTTGGAAAGACGCTATAGAAGGCAAACCGGGAGATTTGGTTTTATTAAATGGAAACGAAGCCATTGCGCGAGGCGCCCTCGAAGCAGGGGTACGCTACGCTTCTTCCTACCCTGGCTCACCTTCCTCGGAAATTACCGAAACCCTTTCCAGAGTCCCGGCATCCGATCTTTATGCGGAGTGGTCGGCAAATGAGATAGTATCACTCGAAGGAGCTACGGCAGCTTCTTTTGCCGGACTGAGGGCTCTGTGTACCATGAAGGCTGATGGTTTAAATGTAGCGTATGATTTCCTTACCAGTATGAATTTAGGCGGCTGTAAAGGCGGGCTGGTACTTACCGTCGCAGATGACCCACAGGGTCATTCCAGCGTGAAAGAGTATGATTCACGATATTTGGCGAAGTCGGCTATGGTTCCGGTACTGGAACCTTCTACTGTTAAGGAAGCCAGAGAGATGGCTATCAAGGCATTTGACATATCTGAGCAGATAAAAGGACCAGTCCTACTCCGTTCTGTTACCAGAGTTTCACACTCACGAGGTTTGGTCAGGCTTGGCTTACTGGCGCATCAAAAGAGAAAGGCGGAATTTCCTGTCGGCCAACGTTTTTTGACTAAAACCTTATTCCATATGAAGGCCAGGGACAGGTTGACGCAGGCTGCCATTATTTTCGAAGAATGCAAGTTTAATTATACCGAGGGTCCGGATCGTGCAGATACGGCAATATTTTGTTGTGGCACCAGCCTGTTGTACGCCCGTGAGGCCATTAACATTCTTGGTCTTCAAGGTAAAATAAAACTTGTAAAGATAGGGACTACCTTTCCCCTGCCGGAAAGATTTATCCTGTACAACCTGCAGGGAGTTAAAAATGTTATTTTTGCAGAAGAAACGCGGTCTTTTATAGAGGAAGGCGTAATGCTCATCTATGCCAGGCACAATATTTGTAATATCCGATTCTATGGTAAAGCATCAGGTGATATTTCTGGAGTACGTGGACCCTACTGTGGTGAGATGAACCCTGATATCATTATAAAAACACTTGCCAAAGTCAAGGGTATTCCATACGAAGCGCCGGGCTATTCTCCAGAAACAATAGTTGAATTTACCAACCTGCTGCCTCCGAGAGAATACGCTATGTGTCCTGGTTGCCCGCACCGTGCTTCTTTTTGGGCTGTTAAAACGGCTATTGCCGTAGACAACAGGAATTGTATAGTCGCTGGGGATATAGGCTGCTACTGCCTTGGCGCATGGGATACAGGCTATAACCTCTTTGATACTCTGCACTGCATGGGCGCCGGACCGGGTATTGCCAGCGGTTTAAGCAAGTTGGAGAAATTCGGCCTTCAGAGACCTACCCTAACTATTGTAGGAGATTCAACATTTTATCATGCGGTAATACCTGGCCTTATCAATGGTCGTTACAGCGGTTCTAATTTTCTCTGTATTGTCCTCGACAACAGCGTAACGGCAATGACCGGCCACCAGCCACATCCCGGGTCAGGTATAAGTAACCACGGCAGGCCTACTACTGCCATCCCAATCGAAGAAATCGTCCGTGGACTGGGTATACCTTGCACCATTGCAGATCCTTTTGAAAACGACAAAACAGCTGAAACCATCAACTCCCTGCTAAGAGAACCCGACGTGAAAGTATTGATTTTACGCCAGGAGTGTGCCCTGGTAGCAGCACGCAAGAGCCAACGAAAGAAGCGTGTTTATGTCGATCAGTCACTTTGCAGGGGTGAGTCTTGCGGTTGTGGACGCTTTTGCACTTCAGTGTGGGGCTGTCCGGGCAATATCTGGGATCCTGTTGCGGGAAAGGCATCCATAGACGAAGCGGTCTGTGCCGGATGCGGCGTCTGCGCAACTTTGTGTCCTGCCGGGGCTATCATTGCCGGGGAGGTTGATAAATAATGAAAGATCCTATCAATTTGGTCATAACTGGAGTTGGCGGCCAGGGCAACATACTGGTTTCTGAAATCCTGGCGAAGGCTGCCTCAGTAGAAGGCTTCAGGGTTACGGTCGGTGAATCTTACGGTATGTCTCAGCGTGGCGGTTCCGTATCCTCCCACATTCGTCTTTCGCGCAACTGCCTTTACGGACCGATTATACCGGCGGGCCATGTCGATATTATTGTCGGCTTTGAACCTGTAGAAGCGGCTAGGATTGCTATCGAACTGGGCAGCCCGAAAGTAAAAATAATTGTCAACCCTCGCCCGGTCTTCCCCGTTCACGTTCTCATGGGCAAATGCGAATACCCACATGTAGAAGATCTGTTGGAAAAAATTAAAGAGATAACAGCTCAGACGCTGGCTATAGAGAGCACAGTACTAGCTGCGCAGGCAGGAGATCCAGTTGTGCAAAATATCATCATGGTTGGCGCCCTGGCAGGCTCCGGGTACTTGCCCATCCCCCATGAAACATTTGAGGAAATTATTTCTAAAGTAGTACCACAAAAAGCATTAGAATTAAACCAGAAGGCATTTAAAATCGGTTTTGAAACGGCCCAAAACATAAATCGGCCTAAAACAAGGCTCCATAATACTTAGATGCAGGTGCGAGTAAATTTGCACCTGCATCTAAACCTGGCATGCAAGTTTCAATTCTGTACAGAACAAACTGAATAGCATTCTTTAACTAAGAAAAAAAAGGAGGACGCCTTGTCCTCCTTTTTTTAATTCAGGCCATCAGCAAACTTTTAGCCTTCTGCAAGTTTTTTGTAGAATTCATATCTTTCCTTGGCGTCTGCCTGTGTTTTTTGGAAGAGCGCTTCTGCTTGGCCCGGGAACAGTTTCGCAAGTGAGCTGTAACGAGTTTCGCTCATAATGAAGTCTCTGAAGGAATCCAGCTCCGGCTCTTTGGAATCGAGGATAAACGGATTCTTGCCCTCTTCCTTGAGTAGAGGATTGTACCTGTACAGGTGCCAGTAACCGGCTTTAACAGCCTTGGCCATTTCTTGCTGGCTCTTGGTCATATTGATGCCGTGGTTGATGCAGGAAGAGTAACAGATGATCAGGGACGGCCCGGGATACTCTTCAGCTTCCTTGAAGGCTTTAACGCATTGGGCCTGGTCGGCGCCCATGGCAACCTGCGCCACATATACATAGCCATAGGTCATAGCCATGGCGCCGAGGTCTTTCTTCTTCGTCTTCTTACCTGCGGCGGCAAACTTGGCGATAGCCGCAGCCGGTGTCGATTTGGAGGACTGGCCGCCGGTATTGGAATAAACTTCGGTGTCTAAGACCAGGATGTTGATATCTTCGCCGGAAGCCACCACGTGGTCCAAGCCGCCGTAACCGATGTCATAGCCCCAACCGTCTCCACCGAAGGCCCAGTTGGACTTCTTGATCAGGAAGTCTTTTCTGTCGGCAATCCCTTGAATTACAGGATTGGTCTGCCCTTCCAAGAGAGGCAGGATCTTGGCTGTAGCAGCTTTGGACGCCTCAGCGTTGTACATGCCTTCCAGCCATTCCTGGAACGCCTCTTTAAGTTCCTGTGGAATATCAAGGGATATGGCTTCCTGCATCAGCTCGGCAACTTTATTTCTGATCTTCTTAACACCAAGATACAGACCGAAGCCGAATTCCGCGCTGTCCTCAAACAGGGAGTTGGACCAGGCCGGGCCCTTGCCTTCCGCATTTGTGGTGTAAGGCATGGAAGGAGCGGCGGCAGCCCAGATGGATGTGCAGCCCGTGGCGTTCGACATCATCATCCTGTCTCCAAAGAGCTGGGTGAGAAGTTTTACGTACGGAGTTTCGCCGCAGCCGGCGCAGGCGCCGGAGAACTCCAGCAGGGGCTGGCAGAACTGGCTGCCTTTTACGCTGAATTTGTTCCAGAGTTTGTCTTTTACAGGAATCGTCATGGCAAATTCCCAGTTGGCTGCTTCAACTTCTTTTTGGCTGTCAATGGGTTCCATAACGAGGGCTTTTTCCTTCGACGGGCAGGTATTCATGCAGACTTCACAGC